>JAVXWK010000104.1:0-7909 GCA_032230575.1 Pseudonocardiales bacterium
CCGGGTAGAACAACCTCAACGACTTCGCGCCGGACCGCTTGACGGACGTGTCGATCATCGTTCGGGCGGCCATGCCCACGTCGAACGTGGACGCGAACCCGTCCTTCGCCCACTCGGCCCTGGTGTAAGCGCTCCCGGCGGCTGGTCGTTCGAAGGTGTTCGTGAGCGTCGCGGCTTGGGCCGCGGGTGCCGTCTGCGCGCCCAGGACGGCGCAGACGGCCAGTGACAACAAGGGAATTCTCCTCATTGAGTCTCCTCACAGGGATAGGGCAAATGGTATGGACCATTCGCCGATCCCAGTATCGGCACGGCGTCATGCCGTGGTCAATGGAATGAATTTCCTTGTGGGCGCAGGAATGTGCTGCTGTCCACAGCGGACCGTCACTCCGCGTTCTTGACGGGACCGGGGAAGAACATGTTGGTGGTGGCCTGGTAGTGCTTGTAGTCGGGCCGTTTGCGAACGCTGTAGTACTCGGCGGGGCGGGCGCCGGTGTGCTTGGTCAGCGTGACGTACAGCGTCCAGGAAACGAGGCACAACCCCAGTGCCAGCAACACCCACACCAGCAGCGCGGTGTCGTGGAATCGCGAGAGCAGTGACGGCAGCGCGAGCAGCGCCAGGGCGTTCCACTGCATCCACTGGAAGAAGTAGTTGGGGTGCCTGCTGTATCGCCACAGCCCTCGGTCACAGGTACCCCGCTCGCCGCGGGCGGCGAAGCGCTGTTTCTGGCGGTCGGCCACCGACTCCAGCACGTACGACCCGGCCCACAGCACGAGAGCGGCCACGGTCCAGACCGACAACGTCCGCTCGTGATCGGCGGCGACGACGAACGCGGGCACGGCGAGCACCGTCGCGTTCGCCAGCCCCTGCAACCAGATCTCGTACTGCACTGACAACGTCTCGCTGCGGAACCCCTGCCGCTCCCAGCGTCGCCGCTGATACCGGTACCGGGGCAGTTCGACCTTGGGGGAGCCGGGCGTCCACCAGCCGTGCTTCACCGACATCGCCAGGCCCCAGAGTCCCATCCGCGCTCCCATGGCGAGGTAGGCGACCGCGACGATCACCACGCTGACGTGGTGGGCCGTGAACAGGGTGACCACGCCGATGCCCACCAGGCCCCACGGCCAGGCCACGTCGACGTACGACACGTGCCGCGTGAGGTACCCGGGAACGGCCGCCACCAGGGTGAACACCACGACCTGCACCAGCAGGTTCCACCTGGCGGGCCCAGCGGTGGCCGGGTCCAGCAGCAACGCGACCCCGACCACTACGAAGGGCAGCACGCCCACGACCCGCCGCATGCAGTCCTCCTGGCTCAAGGTGAGACATTCCGCCAGAATGTCTCCGTGAGACACTTTATACATGCTGTCTCACGCTGCGACCAACGTGAACCTGACCACCGAGCCCGAGGTGGACCCGGTCATCGCGCTCGCGCTGCGGCAGTTCCTCCGCGAGAGCCGCATCGACATGGGCGATCTCGCCACCGCGGCCGGCATCGGCCGGGCCACCCTCTACCGCCGGTACGGCGATCGCGACCGCGTCCTGGGCGAGGTCCTGTGGGCCATCACCCACCGGGAGTGGGCGCGGCTGTGGCAGGCCGGCACGCAGCGAGGCATGGCGAGGGTGATCTCGGTGCTGGACCAGGCGATGCGTGACACCGTCGCCTCGCCGGCCCTGCGCGCCCTGCTCGAACGCGACCCCGAAACCGCGCTGCGGGTCCTGACCTCGCAGCAGGGGGTGGTGCAGTCCCGCCTCGTGGCGGGGCTGGCCGAGCTCATCGACGCCGAACGCGAGGTGGCGTCAGAGATCCCGGTGACCAAGCTGGCGTACGCCGTGGTGCGGCTCGCCGAGTCGTTCTGCTACTCCGACGTCATCACCGGCGCCCCGCCGGACATCGACACCGCGACGGACATCATCCGGAAGCTCCTGGCCTAGCAACGAAAACCGCTGGTCGTCGTCCTCGCTCAACATGAGGTCCACCTGCTCCTGCTGGGGTGTGCCGGTCCACGATTTCATTCCACTGGACGGCGAAGGGCGACCTGGGTCACATTCGCGACATCGGACGGCTCCGGACCGCTAGAACGGTGTTGATCAATTTCATGAACTGGGGAGTTCACGCATGAAGTTCACCGCATTGGCGGCTGTCGTCGCCGCGAGCGCCACGTTGATCACGGTCGGGGCGTCCACCGCCTCGGCGGCGCCGGTTTCCGCGCAGTCGGTCGTCTGCGTTCAGGAGAACAACGTCATCTACCGCAGGACCCCGGAAGGCACGCCGCTGGGGCAGGTGCACCGCGGCCGGCGTTTCGACGTGTTCGAGTCCGGTGGCCCGGACAAGACGTGGGCCCACGGGAACATCGCCGGTGGGGCCGCGGGCGTGTGGATCTACTGGGGTCTGCTGGGGAACTGCTGATCCTGTAAAGGGAAACGGGCCCGCCACCGATTCGGTGGCGGGCCCTTCCGCGCGCTAGTTGCCGGCGACGGGTTCGCCGGCGGGCTCCTCGGCAGCGGCCAGCTCGGCGATGGCCTCCGCGAAGTCCACGATCCGCTGGTCACGGGCCAGTTCCGCGGCCAGGCGCGCGCACGTCGGCGAGGTGAACACGTCGCGCACCGAGAGCGACACGTCGAACGTCTCGCTGAGCATGCGGGCGTAGCGGGTGCCGGTGAGCGAGTCGCCGCCCAGCTGGAAGAAGCTGTCGTGCACACCGACCTCGGGCAGTTCCAGCACTTCCGCGCACACCCCGGCCACCAGCGCCTCGACCGGGCCGCACGCTTCCTCGACGGAGGACGACACCAGCGCGGCCTGCTCGGTCAGTGCTCGCCGGTCCACCTTTCCGTTGCCGGTCAAGGGGAACGACTCCAGGCCGCGGATGTCCGCGGGCACCATGTAGGCGGGTAGCCGGGACTTCAGGAAGTCCGTGATGTCGGCCGATCCCACGACGAAGCACACCAGGCGCTTGCCGCCGCTCGCCGAGTCCGCCGCCACGACCACGCAGGACTGCACCTCCGGGTGGCGTTCCGCGGTGGACTCGATCTCACCGAGCTCGATCCGGTGACCGCCCACCTGCACCTGGAAGTCGTCGCGGCCCAGGATCTCGATCGTGCCGTCCGGCAGGTAGCGGCCGAGGTCGCCGGTCGCGTAGACGCGCTCCCCGGTGGAAGGGAGGCGGAAGAACTTCTCCCTGGTCCGCTCGTCGTCGTGCCAGTAGCCGTGGGCGAGGCCGACGTCGCTGCCGACCACGATCTGGCCCGGCACCCACGTCGGGCGGTCCTGCCAGCGGTGGTCCAGCACGTGGTAGCGGTGGTTGGACATCGGTGTGCCGTAAGGGATCGACGTCCAGTCGTGCGACACCTCGCCGATCGGGTACACGACCGACCAGCAGATCGTCTCGGTCGGCCCGCCGGAGCCGATCACCTGGACGGACGGTGCCAGCGCGCGGAGCTGGTCCGGCAGGGTGAGCGGGATCCAGTCGCCCGCCATCACGACGGTGCGCAACGTGGCGAGATCGCCAGACGAGGCGTTGTCCACCAGCAGCTGGACGAGTGCGGGCACCGAGTTCCAGAACGTGACACCGTGCCGGCGCACGAGATCCAGCCAGTGCGCGGGATCCGGCTGTTCGGACGGTTCCGGCAGCACCGCGCACCCGCCCGCGGCGAGCACGCCGAACAGGTCGTACACGGACAGGTCGAAGTGCAGTCCGGAGATCGCGAACGCGCGGTCGTCAGGGCCGACGCCGAGCCGGGAGTTCATGTCGGAGAACATGTTCACCACACCGCGGTGGTCGACCGCGACGCCCTTGGGCGACCCGGTGGAGCCGGAGGTGTAGACGACGTAGGCGAGATCGGTGGCCGACTGGACGCTGGGGAGCTCGTCCTCGGACTCGCCGGAGAAGTCCTCGACGGAGAACGTCCGCACGTCGTCGGGGAACTCCCGCAGGCCTTCCGCGGTCAGCACGAACCGGACATCGCCGTCGCGCAACAGGAACCGCAGCCTCTCGTCCGGCACGGACGGGTCGATCGGCAGGTACGCGGCGCCGGACGCCAGCACGCCGTAGACGGCCGCGTACTGCTCCCAGCCCTTCGGCAGCACGACGGCGACGAGCTCGTTCGGCTGGGCTCCCACCGCGCGCAGACCGCGTCCGACGCGCGTGGCGTACCGGCGCAGCTCGTCGAACGACAGCGTGCGACCGGGAGCGATCACCGCAGGAGAGTCCGATGTGGACAGCAGCTCGTGCAGCAGCACGTCCGGCACCTCGGCGGCGGTCTGGTTGACCGACTCGCGAACGGCGATCTGCTCGGCCGGCACCAGCCGAGGTTGTTCGACGTGCCACTGCGCCTCGTCGTGGATCAGCTGCTCGATCAGCCGCACGTAGGCCTCGAACATCGCGTCGATCAGGCCTTCGGGGAACATCGCGTCCAGGAAGTCCCACTTGAGGTGCAGGATCCCGTCTATCTCCCGGATCTGGAAGTCCAGCAGCACCTGCGGGGTCTGCGAGATGCCGTACGTCTCGCGGCCCAGTGCCGAGACCTGCCGGCGCGGCGGGTGGCCCAGCAGGCTGGTCACCACGATCGGCATGGCCGGCCGCAGACCGGCGAACTGCTGCTGCCGCAACAGTTCCCGCAGCACCTGCACCCCGTTGAAGTGCCGGTGCTCCAGGTCGCTCCACATCTGCTCCTGGATGTCGCGCGCCCGTTCGGTGAACGTGCCGTCGGTCTTCTCCACGGCCACCAGCAGCGTGTTGGTGAAGTCGCCGAGCAGCCGGTCGATCTCGCCGTGCATCGGCAACCGGTCGAAGATGGGGAAGTTGATGGTGAAGCGGTCGTTCTTGCACCACGTGCGCAGCACCTCGGCGAACGCCGCGACGAGGATGCCGGACGGGGTGACGCCGGCCTTCTTCGCCCGTTCCTTCAACAGGTTCCACTCGTCGGGCAGCACGTCGTGGGCGCGGCGGTCGAACTTCACCTCGCCGCGCGGGTTGCTCACCAGCGGCAGGTCCGGCGCCGCGGGCAGGTTCGGCACGCGCGACACCCAGTACTCGCGCGAACGGCGGTAGGCCTCGGAGTTCACCAGCGCGGCCTTGGACTGCAGCACGTAGTCGCGGAAGGTGATGTCCAGCGGCGGCAGATCGGTGTCCGGGTTCTCGTAGAGCTCGATCAGGTCCGGGAAGAGGACCTGGAACGCGCTCCACGCGTCCATGATCAGCAGGTCGATGCCGACGTGCAGGCGCACCTTGTCGTCGCCCAGCAAGGTGAGCCGGATGTCGTAGAGCGGCCACCGGTCGGAGTCGATCACCTGGTGCGACATCTCCTCGCGCGTGGCGAGAGCGCGCGCGTCGGCTTCGCCGGCGGGCAGGGAGCGCAGGTCGGCGACGCGGATGTCGTCACCGCCGGTCTCCGGCAGCACCTTCTGCGTGCCGTCGGGCAGCACGATCGCGCGCAGCATGTCGTGCCGCCGCACCAGCTTCCGCCACGCGGCGCGGAAGCGGTCGACGTCGAGCCCGTCGCGTTCCCACTCGAAGTAGCCGTGGCAGCCGACGTTGCCGAAGTCCACCGCGTCGCCCCGCCCGATCCACAACGCCTGCTGCGTCTCGGTGAGCGGGAACGGCTCGTACCTGTCCGCCTCGCCGGGTGTGACGACCGGGAACTCGTCAGGCGTAGCGCCCTGGGCCCGCAGCGTTTCCACCTTGCGCGCGACCTGCGCGACGCTCGGCCCGCGCACGAGGTCGGTCAGCCCGAGCTCGACTCGCATCTCGTCGCCGACCGCGGTGAGCAGCCGGACAGCGCTCAACGAGTCGCCGCCGAGGTCGAAGAAGTTGTCCAGCACCCCGATCTCGTCGATCTCCAGCACGTCGGACCAGATGGCGGCGAGCGCGCGTTCCATCTCGTCGCGCGGCTCGACCAGTTCGACGTCCAGGTCCGGCCGTGTGCGCGGCGGCGGGGGCAGCGCGTCCCGGTCGATCTTGCCGTTGGCGGAGATCGGCATGTCCTCCACGACGACCAGCACGGCGGGCACCATGAAGTGCGGCAGCTGCTGCCGCAGAGCCTTGCGCACGGCGGGCAGCAGCGGTGGTGCGGCGCGGTCCGGTTCGATGTAGCCGACGAGCTTGCGCTCGCCCTCGACCTGCTCGTACGCGGTGACCGCGGACTGCCGCACGCCGGGCTGCTGCGCGAGCACGGACTCGACCTCGCCGAGGTGCACCCGGTAGCCGCGGATCTTCACCTCGTTGTCGGTGCGGCCGACGACCTCGACGATGCCGTCCGGCCAGCGCCGCGCGACGTCACCGGTGCGGTACAGCACCGGGTTGGGGTCGTCGTCCAAAGGGTTTGCGAGGAACTTCTCGTCGTTGGCCTCAGGCCGGTTCAGGTAGCCCTGCGACAGGCTCGCGCCGGACACGAACAGCTCGCCGGGTGTGCCGGTCGGGACCGGCTGGAACTCGTCGTCCAGCACGTGCACCCGCACACCTGGTACAGGCAGCCCGACCGGCGGTGCGCGGTGGGCGCGTTCGTCGTCGGTCAGCGTCCGGCCGATGGCCGAGAGGTTGCACGTGGTCACGACCGTAGCTTCCGACGAGCCGTACACGTTGACGACCTCGAACGGGAGGTGGTCGGGTGGCCAGCTGCGCAGCCGTTCACCCGCGATGCGCACGTTGCGGAGCTTGGTGTGCGCCGGCCAGTCGAGGTGCCACGTCCGTTCGGCTGTCGCGGTGAGCAACAGCGCGTGCGTGATCTCCTCGTCCACCAGCCATTCCTTGAGCGCGTCCGCCTTCGCGGCGATGTCGGACGGCGGGATGCAGACCGCTCCACCCGCGGCGAGCACGGGGAAGCAGTCGACCTCCACCAGGCCGGCGCCGGGGGAGGAGAGCCACGTCCCCCGCGTGCCTTCGGTGATGCCGCACTGGTCCTGCAAGGTGGCGATGAGTGTCCTCAGTGGACCGTGCCGCAGCAGGACCGCCTTCGGCACTCCGGTCGAACCGGACGTGTACGCGACGTGGCACACAGTCTCGTCGTCGACCTCGGCACCGGGGCTCACCTCGGGCGCGTTGCGCCACTCGTCGCCGTCGGTCAGCACGACGGGGAAGTCCCGGTCGAGGATGATCCGGTCGGCGAGCTCTGACCGGGTGACCAGGGCGACGGCCTCGGCGTTGTCGAGCATGAACGCCAGCCGCGCCTCCGGGTACTCCGGATCGAGCAGCACGGCCGCCGCGCCCAGCTTGAAGATCGCCAGCTGGGCCACCAGGCTGGGCGTGCCGCGTTCCAGGCACAGCCCGACGCGCGAGCCCGCGGTGACCCCGAGACCGCGCAGGTGCTGCGCGAGCCGGTTCGCGTACCCGTCCAGGTGGGCGAAGTCGAGTTGCCGGTCGTCCTGCTCCACGGCGGTCGCGCGGGGGTCACGGCGGGCCGCCTGCTCTACGAGCTCGTGGAAGTACAGCTGTCGTTCCCGCACGACGTTCCACCTTTCGCACACGGATTCAGAGTGGGCCGCAACGTATGTCCGCGCAGTTAGTGCCCAGTTACGCGAGCACCGCCGTAACTGGGGGCTAACTGCGCGCTCGTACGGTCCGGGCACCTGCCGAGGAAGGGGGTGGTGGCCGTGAGTCCGACAGTGGACACGGCGTGCCGCTTGGACGTCATCTCCGCGATCTGCCAGCGGTTGCTGGCCAGGGCCGCCGAGGTGGAGGAGGCCGCTGTCAGCCTGCTTCCCTTCCCGCGCCAGGTGATCCGCGCCGACCTGGCGCTCGCGGTGAGCCGGCTGGAGGCGTTCGCGGACGTCACCTCCTGGCTGGTGGGACGACAGCCGCTGGGACGGGTGGCGCTCGCGTTGCCCGGCAACGCGATCCTGAGCAACCCGCTCGCCACGATCGCCGCGTCGCACCTGGCGGGCAACAAGACCCTGGTGCGCCTGCCGCGCAAACG
>JAVXWK010000151.1:0-10391 GCA_032230575.1 Pseudonocardiales bacterium
CTCGCGGACGTCGACGACCTGCCGAACGCGGTCGAGGCGCTCACGGCCTCGAACGTGATCGTCACCGGCGAGTACCTGGAGTTCGTGCATCCCGTTGTGCGTGAGGCGGTGCTGACCGGCCTCGGGCCGATCTCGCGCGCCTCGCTGCACGCCAAAGCCGCGAAAGCGTTGTGGGAGGCCCACGCGCCCGCCGACCGGGTGGCCGCGCACCTCATCCACGCTCCCAAAGGGACACTCCCCAGCGCCGCCGAGGTGTTGCGCAAGGCCGCGTCGCAACTGCTGGCCGCCGGAGACCCGCACACCGCCGCCGCGCACCTACAACGGGCCGTGGACGAACGTCCGAACGACGCCGCACTACGAGCCGAACTGGGCCGAGCGCTGCTGCGGACCGGCGACGCGGTCAAGGCGCACCACCACCTGAAGGCCGCCGCGGCGGGACTGCCGGACGCCGAACTCGTGGCGGCGGCAGCGTCGGCGACGGCCGCGTTGGAAGGTCCCCAAGCAGCCATCGAGGAGCTGACGGAGGCCATCGCGGCCCGGCCAGACGGCGAGTCGCGGCTGCACCTGGAAGCACGGCTGGCGGTGTTCCGGTCGTTCCTGCCCGACCAACGGCAGACCGCATCCGCGCACCTCAGCGCGTACGCGAACCTCGCGGGCAGCACACCGGACGAACGCACGCTGCTCGGCCTCCTCGCGCAGATGGGCCGTTACGAGGTGTGGCCGCACGACGAGGTGAGGGCGACGGCGACGCGTGCGTTGGCCAACGGCGCGTATCTCGACGACGCGACGGGCAGCACCGACGCGATGGTGGCGTGGCTCGTGGCGTTGCTCGCATTGATGGCCGCGGACGGCGTGGACGTCGCACGGCGCGAGATCGAACGCGCGCGTTTGAAGGTGCGGGCGCACGGCTCGCCGGTCGAGTTCGCGATGGTCACCAACGCCTCGCAGTTCCTGAACTGGCGCTGCGGCAACATGCAGATCGTCGAGGCGGAGGCGGAAGGCGCACTTGCCGCCATCGCCCAGGAGGACCCGGTCTCGCAGGTGATCGGGCTGCGGGCCACCTCGACGCACTTCGCGGCCTACGCGGCACTCGAACGCGGCGACGTCGACGCGGCCCAGGCCGTGATGGACAGGTTCGACCTCGAAGACCCCACCCCGATGATGCCGACGATCTGGCTGCACGAGGTGCGCGGCCTGATCGCCCTGGCCAGGGGTAACGCCCCACGAGCCCTCGAGGAGGCATACCGGCAGCGCGACGCGATGGCCGCGGTGCAGGTGGATCCGCCGACGATCCCGTGGCGCGGGGTGGCCGTGCGGGCGTTGCTGCAGCTCGGCGAACCCGCTGCGGAGCTGGCCTCGGAGCAGCTCGGCATCGCGAGGAAGTGGGGCGCGGCGACCGAGGTCGGCGCTGCTCTGCGGCTGTTGGCACACGCCTGCGCCGACTCACGGCTGGAGCTGCTGACCGAGTCGGTGACCACGCTGGAAGCCTCACCGTCACGCCTGGAGCTCGCCCGCTCGCTCGTCGACCTCGGCGAGGCCATGAGGGTCGCGCGACGGCGTTCGGACGCGCGGGAGCCGTTGCACCGGGCCATTGATCTCGCCGGCGAGTGCGGCTCGGCGGTGTTGCGCACGAGGGCCGTCGAGGCGTTGGAAGCCCTCGGAGACCGGCCGCGCAGGCAACTGGTCGTGGGGGCCGAGTCGCTCACGGCGTCCGAGCGCAGGGTGGCCGGCCTGGCCGCGGCGGGCCGGGCGAACAGGGAGATCGCGCAGGAGCTGTTCGTGACGCCGAAGACGGTCGAGAATCACCTCGGCCGGATCTACACGAAGCTCGGAATCGCAGGTCGCAGGGACCTCTCCCGAGTCCTCGCCTGAGACGGAGCGACGTGGGGGTGGTCCTGATACACCCAACTTTCGCGCCGGAACGTTGAGGGATCATCCCTCATGCCTTTGGGGGTTCACCTCGGCGAATCTTGTGTCACCACAGGGGAGCACAAGATCTCAAAGGGGAAAACGAAATGATCCGCAACGCTCTGATCGCCGCCGCGGCCACCGCCACCATCGCCACCGCCTTCGCTCCGATGGCCTCCGCGGACATCATCGGCACCCCGCCGCCGTGCGTCGGCGCCTCCGACCTCGTCGGCCCGGTGTTCAACGTCAAGAAGTGCGGCGTCAGCGATGTGGACCAGTTCCGCGCCGGCCTCGAGAACAACGGCAACGCCTACTGCGGCCCGGCCTCCCTCTACAACGTCCTGCACTACTGGGGCCACGAGAAGAACGCGCCGGTCGGCTGGCTGACCACCAAGGTCGGCAACCTCGACCCGAAGGACCAGGCCGACTACAGCGTCATCACGAACTCGATCGGGCGCATCGGCGTCGACGCCAAGTACGACGGCGGCACCAACCTCACCAACCTGCGCAACGCGTGGAACATCGCCACCAAGCCCGCCCGCGACGCCGGCTGGACCACCTCCACGGGCGTCGTGAGCACCAACCAGCAGATCGACTTCGCCGGTGAGCTCGCGAAGAAGCTCAACGAGGGTCCGCTGCAGCTGGTGTACGGCCGCTACAAGGCAGGCCCGCAGGCCGGTTCGCTGCAGCGCACCGGTGGCCACATCGTCACCGTCGTGGCCGCGAGCGGCACGTTCAACAACACCTCCGTGCAGCTCAAGCTGGCCGACCCCGGTCGCGCGCTCGACAGCGGCCAGGGCGACTACCTCTACACCCAGTCCCAGTACGAGTCGCTTGACGTCTACCTGAACCGCAAGGACATCTACGAGTACGTGCCGGTCAAGGACGACGAGAACACCCGCGAGGACGAGTCGCTGCAGCCGGGCACCTACCGCTCCGTGCAGCGCTGGGAGCTGACCGGCCCGCGCTACGTCAGCGACACAACGCGTCAGATGGTCGAGGGCTTCAACTGGTTCGACATGGCCCAGTAGGTCGCCGGGACGAGTAGTTCCGGTCAAGGGACTCTCGAGGGCCGCACTCTTCAAGGGTGCGGCCCTTCGTCATAGCCTGATTCGCATGCGCAGCCGCGACCGGGAGCAGACCCGCCGCCGCTTGCTGGACGCCGCGTTCGTCGAGTTCGCGGCCTACGGAATCGGTGGCGCGCGGATGGAACGCATCGCCCGTATCGCCGGGTGCTCCGCGGGCCTCGCCTACACCTACTACGGCGGCAAGGAAGAGCTGTTCGCCGCCGTGCGGTCCGAGGTGGTGGACGCGGCCGTCGAGTTCGACGCCGCCGACCTGCCTGGGTACGCGGCCCGGTTGTACGACCGGCAGCACGAACACCCGGAGTTCACGCGGCTCGCGACCTGGCACCGGCTGGAGCGGCCGGAACGGATCAGCCGGTCCTTCGAGATCGAAGCCATCCGGAAGGCACAGGACCAGGGCCTGGTGTCGAAGAGGTTCTCCGCCGAGCAGGTTCTGGTGCTGGTGCTGGCCATCGCGTCGATGTGGTCCGACGCCCCGGCGGACAGCCCGGATCACGTGGTGCGCAGGCAGACCGTCGAGGACGGCGTACGACGGCTCGTGGAGCCTTGACGGGGTTAGCCTGGCTGTATGCGCGTTCTCGTGGTTGCCGCACCTCTGCTCGGTCATGTGTTTCCGTTGATGCCGCTGGCATTGGCGTTGCGCGATGCGGGCCACGAGGTCGTGGTCGCGACCGGCGGTGAGGCTCTGCGGGTCCGCGACTCCGGTCTGCACGTCGAGGACGTCGTCCCGGCGAACGTCCGGTTCGGACCGATCGCACTGCGCATCATGGTGACGCATCCGTTGGTGGCCAAGAGGGAACTGCGGGGCAGTGGCAGGCTGGACTTCGTGTCACGACTCTTCGGCACGGTCGGCGACGCCATGACCAAGCCGCTGCAGGCGTTCGCCCGCGACTGGAAGCCGGACGTCGTGGTGCACGAACCGCTGGCCGCCGCCGGGTCCGCGCTGGGAGTGCCCTCGATCGTGCACGACGTGTCGCTGTTCGACGGCCTGGAGCTCACGAAGGCGGTCGGCGCGCGGATGAAGGCCGAAGTGCGTTCTCCCGCAACGGTTCTGCGCACCGCACCGCCGAGCATGGCCACGTTTCCCGGCGGGGACCGGATGAGATTCGTCGCCTACAGCGGTGACGGCGACCTCCCGCAGTGGCTCGCCGAACCCGCGGGCAAGCCGCGCATCCTCGTCAGCCGCAGCACCGCGCCCGGACCTGGCGCCGGCCGGATGATGGCGGCGGTGGCGAAAGCGGCCGGGCAGGTCGACGCCGAGTTCGTGTTCATCAGGCCGGATCGGCTGGAAGGCCTGCCGGACAACGTCAAAACAGTCGGGTGGGTGCCGATCCCGCGCGTGCTGCCGTTCTGCGACGGCATCGTGCACCACGGTGGCGCCGGCACGCTGCTCAGCGCGCTCTCGGCCGGTGTGCCGCAGCTGGTCGAGCCGGGGCCGGGCGACCGCACCGTGCACGCGAACGCCGTCACCACCCGCCGGGCGGGGCTCGGCGCGCAGCCCGGAGCCGTCACACCGGAGCTGCTCACCCGGCTCATCGAGGACGCCAAGCTGCAACGGGCCGCGTCGGAGGTCCGGGACGAGATCGGCGCGATGCCCGCGCCGTCGGAGATCGCGGCGGTGTGGGAAGACCTAACCCCGAGGAAATGAAAAACACCTATCGTGGATGTGTGCGCATTCTCTTCTCGAGCTTAGGCTCGCACGGACACATGTACCCATTACTCCCGCTCGCGACCGCCGCCCGCGAGCAGGGACACGAGGTTCTCTACGCCGTCGACCAGGAGTTTCTCGAACTGGCGCGGAATCTGGGTTTCACCGCTGTCGAAGCGGGTATGGGCATCTGGCAGGCGTTCAAGCAGGCGAACTCGAAGCACGGTACAGCGGAGTTCGAGCGCGAGATGCTGCGGCAGACCGCGGTCGACGCGTTCGGCTCGCTGCTGCCGCGCAAGTACGCCCAGGACCTGGCTCCCGTGCTGGAACGGGAGAAGCCTGACCTGGTCGTTTTCGAGATCATCAACCCCGGTGCGGGCATCGCGGCCATGCGGGCGGGAATTCCGGTCGTCTGCCACGGTTTCGGCAGAATGGACGAGTCACTGGTCCCGGAGGCCATGCGCGAGCGACTGCGGGAATACTTGAACGAGCTCGGAATCACTTTGCCGAATGGGCATCATTACGGACTCGGATCACCCTATCTCGACGTCTTCCCGCCATCCTTGCAGGACCTGGACTTTCTGTCGGACGTGCAGCGGATTCCGATGCGACCGGTCCCGTTCGCGGAGCCCGCAGAATTACCCGAATGGGTGAGTGAACACCGCAGGCCACTCGTGTACCTGACGTTCGGCACGGCATTTGCCGGACTCGAGCTCATCAAGACCGCGATCGCCGGTCTGTCGCGTTTGGACGCGGATGTGCTGGTCGCCACCGGGCCGCTGGTCGAGGTGTCGATGGTCGGGGACGTACCGGACAACGTGCACGTCCTGTCGTGGGTGCCTCAGGCGGATCTGCTCGCGCACGCAGATCTCGCCGTGCACCACGGCGGCGCGGGCACCACGGTGGCCGGGATGGCCCACGGCGTGCCCCAGCTGGTGCTGCCGCAGGGCGCCGACCAGTTCCGCAACGCCGAGCTCGTCGAGAACGCCGGTCTCGGCGCACAGCTCGTCGGCGAGCAGTTCACCTCGGACGCCACGTACGAACTGGCCCGCAAACTGTTGCAGGACAACGACGTGCAGGCCGCGGTCGCAGCCATCGCCGCGGAGATCGCGGACATGCCGCACCCCGCCGAGGTCGTGCCGAAACTGGTCGAGCTCGCCGGCTGAACCCGCGTGGAAAACCGGTGCCTACTCGCTGGGCACCGGTTTCAGCGCGGACAACGCCTCGTCGAGGGAGTCGTACAGCGACAGGACGTCGGCGACTCCCGTGACCTGCAACGGTCTCCTCACGGCGCGCTGTGGCGCCACGACGTGGAATCCGATCCCCTGCTCTTCCGCGTTCTCGTGAGCAGTGATCAACGTGGAGATGCCTGTCGAACCGAAGAAGCTGACCAGTGTGAGATCCGCGACCAGCGCGGGACCACCCGAGGAGAAGCCGAGCCGCAAGGCGTCCAGCACGACGTCGGCGGTGTCGACGTCGATCTCCCCTTCCACTGTGACGACCACGACTCCGGCCACCTCGGCGGCTCTCACTGTGAGCAGCGGCGATTCTTTCAACTGATCTTCCTTCACCAGCACACCCCCGGTGGCCGAAAGCGCGCGAACCCGGACTCCGAGCACGCTGCTGGACCCGGCTACCTTCCCGACGTTACGGCCGATGCTCCTACATCACAACCTATTGCTCGCCCAACCGCCTGACGACGTCGATGAGCTCGGTGTTGCGCACGCCCTTGGCCAGGTACTCCGTCACCCCGGCGCGACGCATCTCGTCCACGGCCCCCGCGTCGGTGTAGGCGGAGAACGCGACGATGCGCGTACCCGGCGCCCGTTGCAGGATCTCCGTCGCCGCACGCGCACCACCACCGCGGGCCATCCGCACGTCCAGCACGACGACGGACGGCGAGTGCAGTTCGGCCAGCTCAACGGCCTCGCGGGCGTCCGACGCGACCGCGACGACCTCCAGGTCCGGCTCTTCGTCGAGCACGTCCCGCAACACGTCCCTGATCAAGGGATCGTCATCCGCGATCAACACCCGCACCTTCACGGCCTCACATCCGGGAGCCAGAACTCCACCATCGTGCCGCCGCCCTCCCGAGCACCCACCGTGCACCAGCCACCGGCGGCCTCCGCACGTTCCCTCATCTCGATCAGGCCGAAGTGCCCGGAGTTCGGGTCGAGGTCGGGGTTCCCGGCACCGTCGTCCACCACCTGAACCAGGAACCCACGATCCACGGTGGACAGCTGTACGGAAACAGACGAGGCGCGCGCGTGCTTGCGGACGTTGGTCAGCGCCTCCTGGCAGATGCGGAAGATCGTGATGGCCGCGTCGTCACCCGGTTCCCGCTCCAGCGAGTACTCGATGTCCGCCAGCATCGCGGTGTCGCCGAGGTACGCGGCCAGCGAGTCGCGGAGGCCCTGCCGCTCGATACCGGGCGGGCGGACCCGGAACACCAGGTTGCGCAGCCTGCTGATGGCCGATCGGACCGCGCCGTCGAGCTGGTCCACGGTGCCGCGGTGCTCGTCCGGGAGCTTGCGGGCGAGCAGCTGCAACCGCATGTCGACCGCGACCATGGCCTGGATCGTGTCGTCGTGGACGTCCCACGCGATGCGCTGCCGTTCCTGCTCCTGGGCCTCGACCAGATGCGCGAGCAGCCGGCGCCGGTCGGTGAGCTGCTGTTCCGCGCGCCGCCGTTCGGTCATGTCCCTGGTGACCTTGCCGAACCCGCGCAGCTCGCCGGTGTCGTCGTAGAGGGCGGTGATGATCACGTTCGCCCAGAACCGCGTGCCGTCCTTGCGCACCCGCCAGCCCTCGTCCTCGAGTGCGCCCTCGGCCCTCGCGACCCGCAGCTCCCAGTCGGGTTTGCCCGAGCGGACGTCCTCAGGCGGGTAGAACGTGGAGAAGTGCCGTCCGATGATCTCCTCGGCGGTCCATCCCTTGATCCGCTCCGCGCCGGCGTTCCAGCTCACGATGTGGCCGCCGGGGTCGAGCATGAAGATCCCGTAGTCGCGCACACCGAGCACGAGCAGGCGGAAGAGGTCGCTGTCTCGCCAATCCTGCGGTTGCACGGCCACATCATGGCGGTCAGGCCGTCAGCTCACACCAGACAACCTTCTGACCTGCACGTTCTGTCACACCCCATGCCTCGGCGAGCAGGGCGACGAGCTGCAGTCCCCAGCCGCCGGACCGCAGCTCGGGATGAGCTGCCGCGTCGTCCGTGACCTCGACCAGCACGCGGCCCTGACCGCCGACGATGCGCACGAGAGGCTGTCCGCCGCCGTGGCAGACGGCGTTGGTGGCGAGCTCGTTGACGACCAGCACGACGTCGTCGTGGTTGCCGAGAAAGCCGCAGATCATCGCGGTGCGGCGCGCGAACGCACGAGCCAGCGCCACACCGCCGCGATGGTCCTCCTCCGGCAAGGAGAACACAGCTTCGGAAAGCGAACTCGTCGTCACCAAAGCACAGTGCACCCGCGATCGCGCCGGGTGCAGACGCAGGACCACCAGCTCGTCTAGTGCAGATGCATCAGTCGAGCAGGCCCTCGCGGCGGGCGATGGTCACCGCTTCCAGCTTCGAACTGGCACCGAGCTTGTCGAGCACGCGCTGGACGTGGTTGCGGGCGGTGTTGCGGGCAACGCCGAGCCGGGTGGAGATCTGGTCGGTGCCGGCGCCGTCCGCGAGCAGCAGCAACGTCTCCTGCTCGCGCGAGGTGAGTGTTGCTCCGGCAACCCTGACCCTGCCGGTCAGCCGGTCGAACACGCCTGCGAGCAGCTTCGGGTCGAACACCGCCTCGCCGTCCGCGACCTTGCGGACCGCGTCGACCAGTTCGTCCAGCCGGGCCGACTTGAGGATCAGCCCGGATCCGCCTGCCTCGGCGACGCGGGCGGCGACCGACGCGGTGGCCTCGCCGGTCAGGACCAGCACCTTCGCACCGCCCTTCACCAGCTCGGGGATCAGCGCGGTGCCGTCGCCGTCGGGGAGCCTGCGGTCGAGGAGGACGACGTCGGGCGTGCCGCGGCGGCTGTCCGCGAGCGCGGCCGCGACGGTGGTCGCACGGGCGATCACCTCGATCCCCGCACGTTCCAGGGCCAGTCCGATCGCCTCGGCGACCATGTCGTGGTCCTCCACGAGAACCACTCGGGTCATGTGGGTCAGCCTACGGCGTACCGGAAGTTCCGCGCGGTGCCGATCACGAACGGCCGAACCTCGCCGAACACCTCCGCGTGCGGCTTCTCCGCTCCGAGTTGGGGCGAGATCAGTTTGATGACGTACTTGGCGTCACCGTTCAGCGCACCGCCGAGGGGGTTGATGCCGAGGAAGATCGGCACCTCGGAGTTCGCCGCCTTGACCCGGACCCGGTGCAGCGCGTCGAGCGGCAGGTCGTTCAGCAGGACGTTGTCGCCCTGGTAGGTGTGCGGTGGGAGCGGCCGGCCGGCGGCTTCGGCGAAGGGCTTGCGGCCGAACTCCTCGAGGAGCCGCGGGGCCACCCGGAGGTGCTCGACGTCGAACGGCTTGGTGCTCGCGAAGGTCAGGCGGACGACGTCACGGCCCCTGAGCGGTTCGGGGAAGACCGGGATGTCCGGGAACGAGATGGTGGCGAGCGCCGGGGTGACGTGGCCGGGGAGGTCCCACTGGTGGAAGGCCTCGAAGACCTGCGCCGCGTGCTCGGCGTCGAAGTACATCTCGCCCGCGTGGACCAGGTCGATGTCGAGCAGCTCGAACTCCAGCGCGGTGATGACGCCGCCGACCTCCTCGGTCTTGCGAACACGCTCGCTCGCGAAGCCGAACTCCCTGGCCAGCACGCTGTAGCCGCCGCCGAGGGTGTAGCCGATGACGCCCACGTCGCTCGCGTCGCCGCTGAGCGGGGCGAGGCCGTGGGGTGCGGCCGCCTCGATGACCTGCTGCCAGACCGCGCCCGCCTCGACCCTGGCGGTCTTGGTCCGCGGGTCGATCTCGACCTTGTTCATGCGCCTGGTGGAGATGAGGACGCCGCTGGTGGTCGTGGTGAGGCCGTGACCGGTGGTTTGGACGGCGTACTCGAGGCCGTGGGTTTCGGCGTACTGGACGGCTTCCTCGACGTCCTGGGCGGTCTCCACGGCGAAGATGACCTGGGGTTCGTGGCGCAGTCCGGTCTGGAAGCCGCTGCGTTCGTCGTCGTAGCCGGTGTCGCCGGGAAGGAACTTTTGCATGCTTCAAGCATGGTTGTGCTGCGGTTATATGTCCAAGATCTAGTTGTACTCAGGTCTATAATCATTGGTTATGGAGCTTCGGCAGCTGGAGTACTTCGTCGCGGTCGTGGAGGAGGCCTCCTTCACACGGGCAGCGGAACGGGTGCACGTCGCGCAGCCGGGGGTGAGCGCGCAGATCCGGCGGCTGGAGCGAGAGCTCGGGCACGACCTGCTGGACCGGTCGGGACGCGGCGTGACGGTGACCGACGTCGGGGCTGCCGTGCTGCCGTTGGCGCGGGCGCTCTGCTGTCGGTCGAGTCGGCTCGCCGGACCGTCGAGGAGATGGCCGGACTGGTGCGCGGTGTGGTGCGGGTCGGGATGGTCGTGTCGTGCGGGATCATGGACCTGCCGGAGCTGCTGTCGTCGTTCCACTCGCTCCATGCAGGCGTGGAGATCACCTTGGCGGAGGCCAACTCCGATGCGCTGATCGCGTCCCTTTTGGACGGTCAGCTGGACATCGCTCTAGTCGGATACGCCGGCGCGGTTCCGGACGGGTTGTCGGTGCGGGTGCTGGCGGACGAGCC
>JAVXWK010000204.1:0-5666 GCA_032230575.1 Pseudonocardiales bacterium
GCGGGGTGTAGCCGGGAGCCGAGGGCGTGTAGGCCGCGGGAGCAGCGGGCGCGTTGGCGGCACCGCCACCGCCGCCACCGGCGTTCGCACCGGACGGGGTGGGCGGAGCGGCCACGGCGCCACCTGCCGCCTGCGGCGACATCAGGCCGTCCACACCACCGCCCAGCGTGGGAGCGCCGGACATGCGCTGCACCGCCATCACCGGCTCCTCGACCTGGCCGGTGTTCGGGTTGAACGGCGGCTTGAAGGTCGGCGTCGACGTGTCGATCTGCCGGGAGTTGTTCTCCATGGTGGTCATGACGTTGACCGCCTGGTCGTGCGCCGCGCGCGAGGCGGAGTTGGCCGCCGCGATGTCCGCGGAGGCCAGCACGAACGCGGGCGTGCCCGGCTGCGACAGCGCGGCCGCGGCCTTGTTCCAGTCGAACTGGACCGGCGCGGGCATCTGCGCGCGGGCCGCCTCCATGACACGGCCCTGGTCGGCGACCTTGTTGCCGACCTCGACGGCGGTCTTCGCCGTCTCGTCGACCCACGTCCCGAGCCTCTTCATCGCGTCACGCGCGGCCTCGGCGGCGGCACCCGTCCACTTGGACTCCGAGGCGGTGATCACCGAGTTGATGGTGCGCGCGGCCTCGGTGAGCTCTGTGCCGTACTTGCCCCAGTCGGAGCTGATCTGACCGGCCTGACCGGGGTCGTTGTTGTTGTGCACGGCGGCATAGAGCTCTGGGTGCGAGCGTGACGCCCAGTTCTGGGGGTCCGTCAGGACCGGCTTGTTCTCGAACTCGCTCGGGTCGGTCTCGGGGGGCATGACCGGCTCGCCTCTCGCTTCGATGGAGTTAGCTGGATCCGAGCCGGGATCAGCTGTTCATGATCTTCTTCAGTTCGGCCTGGTGTTCCTCATCGAGGCGGTTGAAGTTCTCGATCGCCTCGACGATCGAGTTCTTCGTCTGTTCCAGCACCGTGCGGTACGCGGTCATGACGCTGACGAACGAGTACGGTTCACCCTCGGCCCGCTGGGTGAACTTGTCGCGCATCTTGTCGCCGACCGGGTTGGCTCCCAGCGGTGCCGGGCGGGCGATGCTGTCGTTGGCGCGTTCGAGCCACGAGTCGACCTGGTCGATCTGGGCCTGGAACTGCTTGCGGAGCTCCTCGCCCGCTGTCGGGTCGAGTTGCACCTCACCCGAGGTGACGGTGTCCTTCAGCGGGACAGCGTCGTTGTCACCGACGATGTACATACGTGCAGTATCAAGTACCTTTTCGGACATCGCCTGATTTCCATCCCGCGTGTAACCAATTGAGACTCGCGTTCACAATCTGTTGCCACACAGCGAAACGGGCCGCCATCAGGTGAACGGGCGATGATCGGGAAGATCGTTTCCCCTGGTTGTGGGAGCGCTCTCGGCTAACTGCCCATTCGGGCTTCGGATCTCCGTTCACATCACTGGAACGGGTCTTGACCTGGGGTGAGTGTGGCCCAAATCACAGCAGCCTCAGAGATCGCTTAGGCTCGTCTTGATCTCGATTACGCAACGCCCGAGCATCACCGGATCGGATGGTCTTTGAGGTAGGTGAAAAAACGGGCGAACACCCCGTGTCCGCCCATTTTGATTGCTGATCAATTCATGCCAGAACGGCGTCGATCCGGGTGGCGATGCGGTCGTTGTCGGTGGGGGAGAGGCTCAGCCAGCCGTCGGAGTCGACCACGAGGTAGCGGCCCTGGTGCGTGTCGAACCAGTTGATCACCACGTCCGCGCGCTCCCGGCCGCGCGTCACGCCGAACTGGCCGCCCGCGACGCGGTTCGCGGCGAGCTCACCCAGCTGCTTGGCGTCCTGGGAGGACACCCCGGCCTTCTGCAGCGCGGCCCGGTCGTCCATCTCGTCGTCGGCGGCGCCCCACGGGTCTTCCGACTCGTCCTCGTGCTCGGCCTCCTGCAGCGCGGCGGCCTGCCGCAACGTCTGTGCCCGCACGGACAACGCGTTGCCGGGACCGGGTTCGCCCTCGGGCAGCACCCGGACGATCTCGCGCGCGAGCCCCGTCGGCCTGATTTCGAGCAGGCCGATCGCGTCGCCGTCGATGATCGCGAGCACCGCCTGGTCACCGCTGGACGCGGCCAGCGCCCGCACGGTCCGGTCCAGCCCGAGCACCGCGTCCACGGCCACCACGTGGTCGTCGAGCAGCCGCAGCAGGTCCTCGAGCCGCTCGTCGTCGGCCAGCCCGCGGTCGCGCAGGCCCGCGATGGTCTTCTGCTGCAGAGCCTTGAGCTCCTGCTCGGTCTCGCCCTCGCTGGGCACGTCGAGCGGGTAGGGCAGCCGGCCGAGTCGAAGCGTCCGCCACAGGACCTCGAACTCACGCGGCGACAGGAGGTATTCGGGCGTGATCACCAGTGCAGTATCTCCGGAGAGCGCGGCTGATGGCCGAGATTCACCGGATCGGCGTGTAGCTGCAGCGGCGGCCCGTCCGGACGTGGTCACGCACGTGGTCGCCGATCACCGCGTCGGCCGCCGAGAGCGCGCTCACCGCCCGCCGGATCGCCTTGCCCACAGCGATTCGAGCGCGTTCCCCGGCGTCGGAGAACGAACGGCTCCTGCCACCCAGCCCGGTGGCCGCCGCGATCTCGCCGGCGAGCCAGTCGTGCTCGGCCTGCTGGGTGTCGTCGAGGTCCAGGCCACGCAGCTCGGCGAGCCTGCTCCGATACTGCCGCAACGCTTCCAGGTCGAGCTGATCTTGTGCGGAGACTTCCTCGGTCAACGCGTTGGTGCCCGCGACGAGTTCGGCCGCGTCGATCTCCCGGCCGGGGTTCGCGGTGAGCACAGCGAGGTGGGCCATGCCGATGCCGCCGTCCACGAGGACGCTCCTGCCGCCGAGCCGCACGAGCCACTTCCCGCCTTCGCGCCGCACCGTGAGGTTCGCGTCCGGGGGCGCGCCCATTCCCAGAGCGGCGGCCTCCTGGGCGCACGTGGCGAGCTCGCGGCGTGCGTTGTGGACGTCGCCGGCCCGTTCCAGCGCTTCGGCGTACTTCCGGCGTGACGACAGCGCCGCGGGCCAGTGCCCGAGCGCCTGGTTGTCCCGCACGGCGGTCTTGAGGTGGGTGAGTGCGAGGTCGACGTCGCCGAACGTCAGCGCCGCCAGTCCGAGCGGGTGGTGTGCCGAGCCGAAGCACGTGACGGCGAGGCTCGCCATGAGCGGCAGCCGTGCGAACGGCAGCAGGATCTCGTAGACCTCGCGCGCGACATCGCCGTCGTCGAGAAGATGCGCGGCGTCCGCGACCCCGCTCATCGTGACGAGCCACGTGCTGGAGCGGGGCAGCGCGTCGAGCCCGCGCCGGCACAGCATCGCGAGCGCGCCCTGGGCTTTGCGCCTGTCGCCGGAAAGGGCCGCGGCGACGGCGAGAGCGCTGAAGAACGAGTTGTCGACCGTGCTCAGCGTCGGCGAGTGCACCAGGTGGTCCAGCAACGGGAACAGCTCCGCCGTGCGGCCCTGGTACCAGCGGATCGCGCAGATCTGCGCGCCGTACCAGGCCGTCGCGTCGACGTCGCCGACCTCTGCGCCGAGCTGCGCGCTCGCCCCGGCCAGCTGCTCGGCCTCGTCGAACCGGCCGTCCCTGATCGCGAGCATCACCTCGACCGCGCTCACCACGAACCGCACGGCGAGGTGGTCCTCGTGCTTGAGCCGTTCCCGCAGATCGGTGAGATGGCGGACGACGTGCGGGTCGGCGTCGAGGAAGTGGTCGACCACCTGCCACAGCAACGCCATCATGAGGTCGCCGCCGCGTTCGCTGCGCAGGCTCTCGCTGATCATCTCCGCGGCCAGTTCCTTGCGGAGGTCCACGTGGTCCGGTCCGAGGACGCAGTGGTGCGCGAGGCTGAGCGCTTCGACTCGCACTATCGGGTCGACGGCTTTCCTCGCTTCGTCGAGCAGCTCGAGGATGGTGGCGTGCTCGTTGGCCTGGTAGTCGCTTTCGGCCGTGAGCCTCAGTCTCAGCCGCAGGGCGAGATCGGACTTGGGCTCCACAAGGGTCAGTGCGTGCTTGATCCGTGACCGCACGAGTTCCGCTTCCGCCGCGGTGCGGTGCTCGTGCACCCAGACGCCACCGGCGCCGAGTGCTGCTGCCACGAGCGTGTGCACGTCACCGGCGCGTTGGGCGGCTTCGTAGGCCTGCGCGAAGTGTTCGCGGCTGGTGCGCAGGTCCCCGTGCCGCGCCAGCGCTCGCGTGCCTGCTTCCAACAACGACTCGGGCGTCACGCCGCACACCCAAGCAGACGCGTGGAACGGGCGTGGAACGGGGTGGAACGCCTCAGTTCGTGCAGCTTCGAGGGTGAATTGCTTTAGGGGGCAATGCTTTGAGACGCAATGCGTGGAGACGTGCGCTGGGCGCTGCCGCGCTGGTGCTCGCGGGCCTCGTGCCCGCGGTGCCGGCCGCGGCGGGGCCTGCTCCGTCCGCGACGTACGTGCTGGGGGCGTTCGGGTACGACCAGGGGTGGCGGACCGAGAAGCACGTGCGGGTGCTGGCCGACGTCACGCGCGACGGCAGGGCGGACGTCGTCGGGTTCGGTGAGGACGGCGTGTACACGTCGATCGCGCTGGGAGGCGGGAAGTTCGCGCCCGCCAAGTACGTCCTGCCGGGCTACGGCTACAACTCCGGATGGCGCATCGGCAAGCACCCGCGCTGGGTCGCGGACGTCACCGGGGACGGCTTCGGGGACCTGGTGGGGGCCGGGCCCGACGGAGTGTGGACCGCGGTCGGTCGCGGTGACGGGTCGTTCGAACCGATGCGTTTCGCTTCGGGTGTCATGGGTTCCAACGGCCGGCCTGGGCCGCTGGGGTTGCAGCTCGGTGACGCGAACCTCGACGGGCGCATGGATCTGTACGCGTTCTCGGACGGGCGCGTCGACATCGCCCTGGCGTCGGGTGGCGGTGGTTTCGCCCTGCCGTATCTCGCTACTTCCGAGTTCACTGCGGACCGGTACGACTTCAACCAGTTCAAGGTCGCGAACATCGGTGGTGACGCGCGGCCGGACATCCTGTCCGTGCGCTACAACCCCGGTTTCACGCCGATGTCGGCTCTTGGCCGCGCGGACGGCACCTACGGGGCGTCGCAGCCGTCCGTTCCGTCGGCGGACGGGGTGTTCCAGGTCGGTGACATCACGGGCGACGGGTACGCCGACGCGGTCCGGTTCGGCAGCGATGCCAACACCTACACGGGACGCGCTGTCGGCACGGGCACCTTCACCGCGTTCGGCGTGGGGGTCGGCGACTTCGGCTACAACTACGGGTACGGCTACGGCACGTCGTCGCAGCCGTCGCCTTCGCTGGCCGACATCACGCACGACAAGCGGGTGGATGTCGTCGGGTTCGGCTCCGCCGGCGTCGTCTCGGCTGTGTCTCGTGGTGACGGCACTTTTGGTCCCTCACGCCGGGTCTTCGCGGACTTCGGGTCCGACCGCGGCTGGACCGTCACGCAGAACCCGCGGCTGCTGGCGGACATCACGGGTGATGGCGCCGCGGACGTCGTCGGGTTCGGCAACAAGGGCGTGTTCGTCGCTGTCGCCGACGGGACCGGCGGCTTCGCCTGAGAACAACCGGTCCTGGCCGCGGGGGAGGCGGCGGGACCGGGGCGAGCGGAACCCCCAGTCCGCTCGGTGAGGGGGACGGTCGTGGGCGGGGCGGA
>JAVXWK010000209.1:0-3053 GCA_032230575.1 Pseudonocardiales bacterium
GCGGGGTGGTCGGCCTCGGCGAGGGTGTCGTGCCGGGCGGGCCGTGGTGGGGCGGTGAGTCGGTCGAGACCATGAAAGTGGTCATCGACCAGTACATCGCCCCGCTCGTCCTCGGCCGTCGCGTCGACGACATCGCGGGCGTTCTGCAGGCCGTCAACGATGTTGTCAACGCCAACCTCTACGCCAAGGCAGCTGTGGAGGTCGCGCTGCACGACGCGTGGGCGCGGTCTTTGGACATTCCGGTGCACACGCTGCTCGGCGGACTGTCACGCACATCAGTCCCGGTCACGTGGGCGCTGGGCACCGAGCCGGCGGCCGTCGTGATCGAGGAGGCGATGGCCAAGCTCGACGCCGGGCACCGCAGCTTCAAGCTCAAGATGGGCGCGCAGGAACCGGCCGACGACGTGCGCCGGGTGTGCACGATCGCGGAGAAGCTGCAGGGTGTCGCCGGTGTCCGGGTGGATCTGAACGCGCGCTGGGACCGGCTGACGTCGTTGCGTTACCTGCCCGCACTGGCCGCCGCGGGTGTGGAGCTGGTCGAGCAGCCGGTGCCGGGCGCCGAGGTCGAGTGGCTCGCGGAGATCAACCACGCCCTGCCGATCCCGGTGATGGCGGACGAGTCGCTGCGCACGCCGTCGGACGCGCTCCGGCTCGCGTCGCTGCGGGCGGCGGACGTGTTCTCGTTGAAGACCACCAAGTCCGGCGGGCTGCGGGCGACCGCGGCCATCGCTTCGATCGCGGCCGCGGCGGGTATTCCCTGTCACGGCGGCACCTCGATCGAGAGCCCGGTCGGGACGGCGGCCTCGCTGCACCTCGCGTGCGCGGCTCCGGCCGTGACGTGGGGCAGCGAGCTGTTCGGACCGCTGCTCATGCGCGAGGAGCTGCTGACCACGCCGCTGCGGTACTCCGGCGGCGACCTGCACCTGCCCGACGGACCGGGGCTCGGCATCGAGCTGGACCCGGTGGCCGTCGCGGCCTTCACCAGGAGGTGACCGTTGCTCTTCCACGTGCGCATGGATGTCTCGCTCCCCCACGACCTCGACCCCAGCCGCCGCACCGAGCTCATCGCGGCCGAGAAGGACCGTGCGTTGGAGCTGCAGAAACTCGGTGTGTGGCCGCACCTGTGGCGGGTCGTCGGGCAGTACAGCAACATCAGCATCTTCGACGTGCCGTCCAACGACGAGCTGCACGCGTGCCTGTCGTCGTTGCCGCTGTGGGAGTTCATGACGGTGCAGGTGACGCCGCTCGCGACGCACCCCTCGGACCTGTCGGCTCAACCATGACGGCGGTGCGGGAAGGCCTGATCTGGCGGGCGCTGGAGGATGTGAGCGTTGACTGGCCTGCGTGCGTCGTGATCATCGGTGCGGTCGGCCGCTGCCGTGCTCGGCCGCCCGCACCGGGTGGAGGGAACCCTGTCCGACGGCGTTGTGAGCGTGCCACCTGGGACAGCGCTTCCACTGGACGGAAAGTACCTCGGCACGCTCGGCGGCCGGTTGGCAGAGTTGATCGTGGAGAGCGGCGCCGTGCACGCGAGCGGTCAGGACGGCCCGGCGGTGCTCGAGTTCGTGGACCGGCTGTGACAACGCGATCGGAGCATCAGTGATCCTGCACCACGTCATCGACGGACCGGAGGATGCCGAGGTCCTCGTGCTCGGCCCGTCGATCGGCACCTCGACCGGCCTGTTCGACGCCCAGGTGGCCGACCTCGCCGACCGCCGCCGGATCATCCGGTTCGACCTGCCCGGCCACGGCCGTTCCCCTGACATCCCCGGCCCGTACTCGATCGCTGGGCTGGCTGGGCACGTGGTCGGCCTGCTCGACTCGCTCGGCGTCTCGCAGTTCCACTACCTGGGCGTTTCCATCGGTGGCGCGATCGGCCAGTGGCTCGGGATCCATCACTCGGACCGGCTGTCAACGCTCACGGTCTGTGCTACCGCCGCACAGTTCCCCGACCCGCCACAGTGGCCGTCGCGTGCGGCGACGGTGCGCGAGAAGGGCGTCGAAGCGATGGTGCCGTCGCGGCTCGGTACCTGGTACACGCACGAGTTCGCGGCTCGCCGGCCCGAAGAGGCCGAGCGGCTGCTGGACATGCTGCGCGGCACCACGACCGAGGGTTACGCGGGCTGCGCCGAGGCGATCGGCACGTTCGACACGCGTGCCGAGCTCGGCCGGATCACCGTGCCGACGCTGGTCCTGGCGGGTGCCGACGACCCGGCGACGCCGCCGGACCTGGTGCGAGTCATCGCGGACGGCATTCCCGGCGCGCGGTTCGAGGTCGTGCCCGGCTCCGCCCACCTGCTCACGGCCGAACGGCCGGAGGTTGTGAACGTGCTGGTCGCGGATCATCTGACGAGGAGAGTTCATGCGTGACGCCGTCATCTGCGAGCCCATCAGGACACCGGTGGGCCGCTACAACGGTGCGATCAAGGAGCGCACTGCCCAGGAGCTCGGCGCGATAGTCGTGCAGGACCTGATGCGCCGCACCGGGCTTGATCCGTCCGATGTGGACGATCTGATCCTCGGGCACTGCTATCCCACGATGGACGCTCCGGCGATCGGCCGCGTCGTCGCTCTGGACGCGGGCCTCGGGGTCGGTGTGCCGGGTGTGCAGCTCGATCGGCGTTGCGGCTCCGGGCTGCAGGCCGTGATCAACGCGGCGATGGCCGTGCAGACCGGCGCGCAGGAGCTCGTGCTCGCGGGTGGCGTCGAGAGCATGTCGAACGCCGGTGTGGACGCACTGGCTCGCGGGCGAGTCTCGGCCGGTGGCATCAACTTCCCAGTACCGGGCGGAATGCTGGAGACGGCCGAGAACCTCCGCCGTGAGTACGGGATCTCCCGGTCTGACCAGGACGAGCTGGCGTTGCGCAGCCACGAACGCGCTGTCGCCGCCCAGGCTTCGGGCCGATTCGCGGACGAGCTGGTGGCCGTCGGGGACTTCGTGGCCGACGAACACCCGCGGCCGGGGTCGACGCTCGAGAAGCTGGCGTCGTTGAAGACAGTTATGGACATCGAGGGCGCCACGGTCACCGCGGGCAACGCGAGCGGCCAGAACG
>JAVXWK010000242.1:0-3896 GCA_032230575.1 Pseudonocardiales bacterium
GGACGGGTCAGCTCCTCCCATCGGTGCCGGTGGGGAGTCGGTGTCGACGGTGACGACCACGTCGTACCGTCTGGAGAGGCCGGTGCCGTCACAAGCGGCGTCGACCGGCAACGGTGACGGGCCGAAATCTCCGGCCGGCGACGAGGATGCAGACAGTGTCACGTTGCCGAAGGCGAAAGCCACGGGCCATCGCCCGTAATGGCTGAGTCGGTCGCAGCAGTCCTCGCCCGCCTGCACCACATCGATGACGAGCTGCCCGGCAGCGATGGGGCGTCGGTGTTCAACCATGTCTACCTGACCGTGACCGAGGAGGTCGCGGCCGGACTCGAGCGTGGCAGTGTGTTTCGCAACCCGACGTTCATGGAGAGCCTCGACGTGACGTTCGCGGCGCTGTGGCTCGAGGCTTACGACGCGCCCGCCACTGCAGTGCCGAAGGCATGGGCGGCACTGTTCGAGCGTCGGCGCGATCGTTCGGTGCTTCCGATCCAGTTCGCACTCGCGGGGATGAACTCGCACATCGCGCACGACCTTCCCGTCGCCGTCGTGCGGACCTGTCGCAGTCTCGGCGCATCCCCGCACGACGCCGGCGTCCACGACGACTACGAAAAGGTGAACGACCTGCTCGCCGCCTGCGAGGCCAAGATCCGGCGCTCATTCCTCACCGATGCCGGCCAGGCCGCCGAGGCGCACATCGCCGCAGTGGCCCACCTCATCAGCTCGTGGAAGATCGACAAGGCGCGCGACGCCGCATGGGTGAACGTCGAGGCCCTGTGGTCCATGCGCAGCCTCGGTGCGCTGGCCGACCGCTACCGCGAGTCGCTGGCCCGCACCGTCGGCATGACCTCGCGCTGCCTGCTGACTCCGATGCCGGGGCAGTGACCTTCGAGTAGTCCGCAAGTCGGTCGCAACCGCGGCCCAAGCGACCCGGCGCACGGTGATCCGGTCAACCACAAAAGCGCTGCCGGAGATTCCGGCGCCCACCCGACTGGAGTTGTCATGCGCCCCCGTTCCGTCCTGACCACGGCCGTCGCCGCGATCGCCCTGTCCGCCATCCCCCTGTCCGCCCAGGCCAAGAGCATCGAGCTCATCGACCGCAGCGTGTTCGACGGGACTCCCGTGCGGACCGCCTCCGCCCTCGAGCTGGCCGGCCCCACGGCTGGACCGCTGGGTGGCTTCTTCGAGCTCACCGTGACCGCAGCGGACGGGACACTGCCGACCGTGTTCGGCTCCTGCGAGCCGGTGGACGTGGCGGGAGTCCTCACGGTCTCCCCTGGGGAGGTGCTCACCGTGCATACCCACGGCGAGGCGTGCGCTCACATCATCGACGGGACCCTTCAGGTCAATTCGTACTTCGACAAGAAGGACGTCAGCTACGAGGGCAGCGAGCACAAGAAGGCCGCCGTCGTCGGCGACGGGCTCATCGCAGCGGCCCACCACTGGTACGGCGGCCAGGCCTCGTTCTCGGGCACCGTTCGCTGGTGACCTGAGCCAGGCCGAAAGCCTGGAAGCCCCT
Source organism: Pseudonocardiales bacterium (assembly GCA_032230575.1). GTDB lineage: Bacteria > Actinomycetota > Actinomycetes > Mycobacteriales > Pseudonocardiaceae > Lentzea. The sequence goes on from JAVXWK010000242.1 coordinate 1,514, forward strand.
CCCCGGCAAGGGCGGCTCATCTACGCTGCTTTCGCGGCAGAGGGAGGGGTGTGGACGGCACGGAAAGTCTGCGGATCGGCATGCTGGGCGAGCTGACGGCGTCCTTCGACGGCGAGCAGCTCGACCTCGGCGGCCCCCGCCAACGCGCCGTCCTGGCACTGTTGTTGCTCGCCCGGGGCGAGGTCGTCCCGGCCGAGCGCCTGGCCGACTCGCTGTGGGGCGAGCGCCCGCCGACGGACACCGCGGCAGCCCTCCAGTCCTACGTCTCGCACCTGCGCCGTCGGCTGCAGCCGGGAAGTGCGGCACGCAGCCGCTCGGCGGTCATCGCACGTGAGGGCCGCGGATATGCCGTCCGACTGTCCACGATGGCCGTGGACGCGTTGCACTTCGAGTCGCTCCTCCAGCAGGCCGATGTGGCCGCCGATCCGCGCAGCATCTGCGGACTCCTGCAGGAGGGCATCGACTTGTGGCGTGGTCCCGCCCTGGCCGACTACGCCGATGAGTCCTGGGCGGTGCCGGAGATCGCACGACTCACCGAGCTGCGCAGAGTCGCCAATGAACGACTGCTCGCCGCTCGCCTGGAGCTGGGCGACTCAGCGCTGCTCGTGCCGCAGCTGGAGGCCATGGTCGGCGAGGCGCCGTTGCGCGAGGAGCGCTGGCGGTTGCTCGTGCTGGCGCTCTACCGCGCGCAGCGGCAGGCCGACGCGCTCAGCGCTTTGCGTCAGGCCCGGGCGACGCTGGCAGATGAGCTCGGCGTCGACCCCGGCCCGGCCCTGCGCAAGCTGGAAGCCGACGTGCTCGCGCAGTCACCCGACCTCGACGTACCGCGCCAGCGCGTCTCGACATCGGACGCCGCCCCCCGGGCGCGGTCGTCCGATGACCTGGTCGACCGTGACCGGGAGATCGAAGCGGTGCGCGCAGCACTGGACGACGTGACCCGCGGGGAGCCGGGCCTGCTGTTGATCGAAGGCCCTGCGGGCATCGGCAAGAGCCGACTGCTCCTCGAGGCGAGGCGTCTCGCTGCCGAGCAATCCGTGTGTGTCCTGTCGGCGCGGGGCAGCCAGCTGGAGCAGGACTTCGGGTTCGGCGCGGTCCGCCAGATCTTTGAGCCGGAGCTCACTTCGGCGGACCGACGTGACGAGCTGCTCGTCGGCCCTGCATCTACCTCACGAGTCGTCTTCGACCTCGCCCACGATGACGCCGACGGCTCCTTCGCAGTCCTGCACGGGCTGTATTGGCTGACGGTCAACCTGACCGCACGTGGTCCGGTGATGCTGGCCATCGACGACATCCAGTGGTGCGACCACGCCTCGCTTCGCTACCTCTCCTACCTCACCCGCAGGCTGGACGCGGCACCGATCCTGGTGATCGGCACCCTGCGAACCGGCGAGGATTACGACGGCGAGGAGCTGCTGGCCGAGCTCATGCACGAGCCGGCCGCAGTCGTCGTACGACCGTTGCCTCTGTCTCCGGCAGCGACTGAAGCAATGGTTGCCCGGCGGCTCGGGGAACCGGTCGCACCCCTGTTCGCCGCGGCGTGTCACCGGACGACCTCGGGCAATCCGCTGCTGCTTCGTCAGCTGCTGCGCGCTCTCGAGACCGACGGCGTGCGTCCCGACGCGTCGCATGCGGACCTGGTCGTGGCGGTGGGGTCACGCGCCGTGTCGAGCATCGTGCTCATGCGGCTGCGCCGACTGACCGAGGAGGTCAATGTGGTCGCCAGATCGGCGGCCGTGCTGGGCGACGGCGCCCGGCTGCCGGCCGTGGCGGCACTCTCGGGGTTGAGCGAGACGGCGACGGCCGCGGCTCTGTCCGTGCTGACCCGCGCCGAGATCGTGAAGGACGAACAACCACTGGCCTTCGCTCACCCGCTCGTCCGCGAGGCGATCTACCGCGACCTCAGTGCTCCCGAGCGCGCGTTGCGGCACGAGCAGGCGGCCCAGGTTCTCGCGGAGTCCGGCGCGGCCGCCGAGCAGGTCGCCTCCCACGTCTTGCTGGCCCCGAGCAGGGGACACAACGACAGCGTCGCGGTGCTGCTCAGCGCCGCACGCACTGCTTCCGAGCGCGGCGCGTCCGACAGCGCCGTGACCTACCTGAGGCGAGCCCTGGACGAGGCGCCCGACGAGAACGAGCGGCGCGAGGTCCTGCTCGAGCTCGAACACCTCGAGTCTGCCGGTGCTGAGATGACGCCTCAAGCAGGTCACAAGGTCGGGAAGCCAGACTCTGAGGCATTGACGACGGACAGGGGAGTCTCGTGACCTTGCAGCGGGTGCCGGGCTTCGCGGACCCGAGGGCGGAGGGCCTGCGCGGGCTGTGCGGCGGTGCGGTGCACCTCCAGGGGGACCCGGCGTACGACATGGCCCGCTCCCCCTGGAACCTGCAG
>JAVXWK010000263.1:0-5698 GCA_032230575.1 Pseudonocardiales bacterium
CTTCACAGAGCGGGCACCAGGCACGAAACCGGCTGGGTAAACTCGGCGGTAGCGGACACGGAGGTGAACAGCGGTGAATGCCGATGAGCGTCGGTTCGAGGTGTTGCGCGCCATCGTCGCCGACTACGTGTCCAACCAGGAGCCCGTCGGGTCGAAAGCCCTGGTCGAGCGGCACAACCTGGGTGTGTCGAGCGCGACCGTGCGCAACGACATGGCGGCCCTCGAGGACGAGGGCTACATCGCCCAGCCGCACACCAGCGCCGGTCGTGTGCCGACGGACAAGGGCTACCGGCTCTTCGTCGACAAGCTGAGCGAGATCAAGCCGCTCTCGGTCGCCGAGAAGCGGGCCATCCGCAGTTTCCTCGACGGGGCGCTCGACCTCGACGACGTGATGCGCCGCAGCGTCAGGTTGCTCGCGCAGCTCACCCGGCAGGTCGCGGTCATCCAGGTGCCGACGCTGTCCCGCGCGGCCGTTCGTCACCTGGAAGTGCTGCCGATCACGCCGTCGCGGCTGATGCTCGTGCTGATCACCGACACCGGTCGCGTCGACCAGCGCATCGTCGAGCTGGGCGACGTGATCAGTGAAGAGGACATCTCGCACCTGCGCGGCATGCTCAACCAGGCGATGTCCGGCCAGCGCCTGACCGACGCCTCGGTGCGGGTCGCCGAGCTGCCGGACGAGGTGCGGCAGGACCTGCGCGACCCGATGCTGCGGGTCGCGACGGTGCTGATCGAGACGCTCGTCGAGCACCCCGAGGAACGGCTGGTGCTCGGCGGCACCGCGAACCTCACCCGCAACATCACGGACTTCCCCGGCTCGCTGCGGCAGGTGCTGGAGGCGCTGGAGGAACAGGTGATCGTGCTCAAGCTGCTCGCCGCCTCCCGCGACCCCGGTCGCGTGCTGGTGCGCATCGGCGAGGAGAACGAGGCGGCTGAGATGCGCAGCACTTCGGTGGTGTCCATCGGCTACGGCAGCCGCGACAATCCGCTGGGCGGCCTCGGCGTCGTCGGACCCACGCGCATGGACTACCCCGGAACAATGGCGGCCGTCCGCGCGGTTGCCAACTACGTCGGTGAGATCCTCACCGGCCGCTGAACGACAGAACCACACCGACGAGAACCTCTTGCTCTGAAAGATGAACACGAAAGCGAACAAGGTGGCCAGGGATTACTACGGCATCCTCGGTGTCTCGCAGAACGCGACACAGGATGAGATCAAGCGCGCCTACCGCAAGCTCGCCAGGCAGCTGCACCCGGACGTCAATCCCAACGAGGAGGCCCGCTTCAAGGAGGTGACGGCCGCCTACGAGGTGTTGTCGAACCCCGAGAAGCGCCGCGTCGTCGACCTGGGCGGCGACCCGCTCGACTCGGCCGGCGGTGGACGCGGGGGCGGTGACCCGTTCTCGGGCTTCGGTCTCGGCGACATCATGGACGCCTTCTTCGGCGCCACGACCGGCGGCGGCCGCGGTCCGCGCAGTCGCGTGCAGCCGGGCTCCGACGCGTTGATCCGGCTGGACATGACGCTGGAGGAGTGCGCGGCGGGCGCGACGCGTGAGCTGACCGTCGACACCGCGATCCTCTGCGACCGCTGCCACGGCGCCGGCACCAACAGCAGCTCCAAGCCGGTCCAGTGCGACACCTGCAACGGCCGCGGCGAGGTCCAGTCCGTGCAGCGCTCGTTCCTCGGCCAGGTCGTGACGTCCCGCCCGTGCCCGGTGTGCCGCGGCTTCGGCGAGGTCATCCCCGACCCGTGCCAGCAGTGCGCGGGCGACGGCCGGGTCCGCTCGCGCCGCACGATCTCCGTGAACATCCCCGCCGGCGTCGCCGAGGGCATGCGCGTGCGCCTCGCGGGCCAGGGCGAGGTCGGCCCCGGCGGCGGTCCGGCCGGCGACCTCTACGTCGAGGTCGAGGAGCACCCGCACGAGATCTTCGAACGCGACGGCGCCGACCTGCACTGCGTCGTGCAGATCCCGATGACGACGGCCGCTCTCGGTGCCACGTTGCCGCTGAAGACGCTGGACGGCGAGGAAGATCTCGAGATCGACCCCGGCACGCAGCCGAACACGCAGCTCGTGCTGACCGGCCGCGGCATGCCGAAACTGCGTTCCACCGGCCGCGTCGACGGCCGTGGCGACCTCCACGTCCACCTCGAGGTCGTCGTGCCCACCAAGCTCGACGCCGCCCAGACCTCGCTGCTGCGCGACCTGGCCGAGATGCGTGGCGAGAACGAGCCTTCGTTGTCCCACAACGGCAAGGGCGGCGGCGGGCTGTTCTCCCGTCTGCGTGCCTCGCGCGGTCACCGGTGACGCTGCCGGTCTTCCTCGTCGACGCGTTGCCGTCGGGCTCGGAGTTCGTGCTCGACGGCCCCGAGGGTCGTCACGCGGCTACGGTTCGACGTCTGCGCGTGGGCGAGGAACTCGTGCTGTCGGACGGCTCCGGTGTGCTGGCGCGCTGTTCGGTGGTGGCTGTCGAGCGGGATTCGTTGTCGCTGAAGGTTCTTGAGCGCACGGAGGACCCTCCTGCCTCTCCGCGCGTGGTGCTGGCGCAGGCGCTGGTGAAGGGCGACCGCGGCGAACTCGCCGTCGAACTGGCCACCGAAGCCGGTGTGGACGGAGTGGTGCCGTGGCGCGCGTCCCGGTGCATCACGAAGTGGGAGGACGGCCCGCGCGGCGCGAAAGCGTTGGGGCGCTGGCGTTCCACGGTTCGTGAGGCGGCGAAGCAGGCCCGCCGTTCGCGTGTGCCCTTCGTCGACGAACCCGTGAGCACGGCACAGCTTTCTCATCGCGTGTCGTCCTCCGCGTTGACCCTCGTGTTGCATGAGAGCGCGACCGACCGGCTGGCGGACGTTCCGTTGCCCGTTGATGGAGACGTGCTGCTCGTGGTCGGTCCCGAAGGTGGAATCACGCCCGAGGAACTGGAAGCTCTGCGATCTTCGGGTGCGCGGATCGTCCGATTGGGCCCAACTGTTCTGCGTGCTTCTACAGCTGCGGCGGTTGCTCTTGGTGCGCTCGGGGTACTCACCTCTCGTTGGTGACCCCAGTCACTCCCAAGGTGAACATCGGATGGATTGGCTTGACGGAAGTTGTAGCGAATCGCAGGCCGATGGGGTTACCCTGGTTGCCAGAGGGGTTGATTGGTCTATCCGGAAACGGAGTAGACGATTAGGCCCTTCTGACCAAAAGACTCGCCGGACACCTCCCCCCTCGGTCCGGCGTCGGCGCCTCGCGGCGAAGCGACCCCCAGGCTTCGGACCGCGAGGCGCCTCCAAATCTCTTTCGCCTTGGCTGCTCGGCGCCTTGCGGCGCCTCGCCTCCCGGCGAGATTCGGTGTCTTTTGGGGGCCGAGCCCCCAAACCCCCAGCCGGCGGGCTCCGCCCCCGGACCCCCGGCCGCCTCGCCTTCGGCTTCGGCGGCCCATCTGGTGTCGCGGCCCGAAATCCCCATTTTTTGTTTGCTCGCGTAAGTTCTGCGTGTGCAGCGGATTGCTTACGGTGATCACCCCAGCCAGTTCGGCGAGCTTTATGTTCCTGTGGGTGCGACTCAGGGTGCTGTTGTCGTCATTCACGGTGGTTTCTGGCATCAGCGGTATGGGCTGGAGTTGGGGCGGCCGCTTGCCGAAGTGCTTGTGAAGGACGGGTTTGCCGTTTGGAACATTGAGTATCGGCGTGTTGGTGGTGACGGTGGGTGGCCTGTTACTGGACAGGATGTGTTGGCTGCCATTGAGGCTGTCGATGTTGGGCCCGTTGTGACGCTTGGGCACAGTGCTGGAGGGCATCTCGCTGTGTGGGCGGCCAAGCACAGCGAGCGAGTGGTCGGAGCTGTGGCTCAGGCGGCCGTGCTCGACTTCACGAAACACATCACGCACCGGGCGTTGGAGCTGTGCACCGAGGAGCAGTTCGCGGAGGCTTCCCCGGCGGCGCTGGTGCCCATCGGCAAGCCGGTGATCTGCGTGCACGGTGATCTCGACGAGGACGTGCCGGTGCGGCAGAGCATCGATTTCTGTGCTGTGGAGCCGCAGGCGGAACTCGTTGTGGTCGAAGGTGCCGGGCACATGGACATGATCACGCCGGGCACCGGGTCGTGGGAGCTGTGCCGCGCGGCTGTCGGGCGGCTTGCGGGCGGCTGCTAAAAAGAGCCGGTGCCGAAGGTTGTCGACCACGAGGAACGCCGCCGCGAACTCGCTGAGGCCGTGTGGCGAATTGTGCGGCGGGACGGGATCGACCACGCGTCCGTGCGCGCCGTCGCGGCCGAGTCGGGGTGGTCCAGCGGGTCGTTGCGCCATTACTTCCCCACGCAGGATTCCTTGCTGGGCTTCGCGATGGAGCTCGCGTACCGGCGGTTCATCGCGCGGCTGGAGAAGCTCGACACCTCGGTCGGCAACCGGGAGCTGTTGAGGGCCTTCGCACACGAGATGCTGGCGTTGGACGAGGAACGGCGCGTTGAGGCCGCTGTGTTGTTGTCCTTCCTGCCGCGCGCGATGGTCGAGCCGTCGTTGCACGAGTTGGAGCGCTACGGCACAAGGGAGCTCTACGGCGAGATCGCGCGCGTTCTGACGGCTGCCCAGGAGTCGGGGGAGTTGCGGGACGGTGTGGTGCCGATCAAGGCGGCGCGGCGGTTCATCGTGCTGATCGACGGGCTCAACATCCACCACGGGCTCGGGCCGGACGAGCTGACGGTCGAGGACATGATCGAGGCCGTCGACGAGCAGCTGGACCGGTTCTTCGCCTAGCGTGCTGGGCATGTCCTGTTTGTTCTGCCGGATCGCCGCCGGGGAGATTCCCGCGACGATCGTGCACGAGACCAAGACGACGCTGGCGTTCCGCGACATCCACCCCAAGGCACCGGTGCACGTGCTGCTCATTCCGCGCGAGCACGTGCCGAACGCCGTGGATCTGAACGGGGAGCAGCTCGGCGACCTCTTCGCCGCCGCCAAGGAGGTCGCCGAGGCCGAAGGAGTCGCTGCGACCGGCTACCGGCTGCTGTTCAACACCGGGCCGGACAGCGGGCAGGAGGTCTTCCACGCCCACCTGCACGTGCTCGGCGGGAGAAAGCTCTAGCCGAGCGCCTGCAGCAGGGGAGCGCGGTAACGGGCCCGGTCGCCGGGCAGCTGCTCCGCGCCCCGGACCATCCAGGTGGGTGTGCCCCACGACTCCAGGCCGTGCTCGCGCACGAACGCGATCACCTCCGGGTCGTGCACGTCGACGCGCACGCTCGGGACACCAGCCGCGGAATCGGCGATGAGCGCGCACGCGTCGGCGGGGGTGTCCGAGATGATCGGGCCGATGAGCATCCGCTCGTCGCGCACCTGCCAGGAGCCCGCGACGCCGTGGCCGGAGATCCGGATGGTTCCCATGCCGAGCAACGACTCCCACAGGTACGGCCGCGTGATGCCGGTGACCTTGGTGTCGAGCGCGACGATGTCGTCGAGGTCCGCGGCCGTCGCGATATGCGATATATCGGAGGCCGGGCCGGTGAAGGTGCCGGCGTGGATGTCGGTGAAGCCGACGGCGCGGAAGCCCAGCTGTTCGTACAACGGGCGGCCCATCTCCGTCGCGAACAACGTCGAGACACCCGTGTCCAATACATGGGATACCAGCCGGCGGGCGTGGCCCTGGCGTGCACAGCGTTCGGCGACCAGCACCATGCTGACCGACGACAGCTCCGGGTAGTGCGTCACGATCGTGGTGCCGACGAGGCCC
>JAVXWK010000272.1:0-6615 GCA_032230575.1 Pseudonocardiales bacterium
AGGTCATCCCCGAGGAGCTCACCAAGCAGGGCCCCAAGCCGCTCGACGGCGCCGTCGCCCTCCAGCTGGGCGGGATGGACAGCCGCACCGACGCGCAGGGCAAGCCGCTGTCGGAGGAAGCGCTGGCGCTGCTCAACGGCGGAGTCGCCGACGGTGAGCAGAACACCGACACGATGATCCTCGTGCACATCCCGGTCGACGGCACCCGCGCGGTCGCGATCTCGTTCCCGCGCGACTCCTACGTCGAGATCGCGGACGGGTTCGGCAAGCACAAGCTCAACTCCGCGTTCGCCCGCCAGCGCAACACCGTCGACCAGCAGCTGCGCGGCAAGGGCGAGACCGACGAGCAGAAGATCCGCACCGAGTCGATGGCCGCGGGTCGCAAGACGTTGATCAAGACGATCGAGAACATGACCGGCGGGACCGTCCGCGTCGACCGGTACGCCGAGGTCAACCTGGCGAGCTTCTACGAGGTCACGAAGGCCATCGGCGGTGTGGAGGTGTGCGTGAAGGAGGACACCTCCGACACCGACTCCGGCGCGAACTTCAAGGCGGGCCCGCAGACGATCGAGGGCGCGCAGGCGTTGTCGTTCGTGCGGCAGCGCCACAACCTGCCCGGCGGCGACCTCGACCGCATCGTGCGCCAGCAGGTGTTCATCGGGGCGCTCGCCAAGAAGGTGCTGTCGACCGGCACGCTGACCGACTCGGACAAGCTGAACGGGCTGGTCGAGGCGGTGCAGAAGTCGGTGATCCTCAGCTCCGGCTGGGACATCACCACGTTCGCCGAGCAGATGCAGGGCCTGGTGGGCGGCAACATCGAGTTCCGCACCATCCCGGTGGGCGACCCGACGGACACCTACGAGGACGGCAACGTGCTGCCGGTGAACCCGGCGCAGGTGCGGAAGTTCCTCACCAGCCTCGCCGCGGACAAGTCGCCGTCCAGCTCGTCCTCGCCGACGCCGACCACGACGCTGCCCGCGCCGCCGAACTCGTCGATCACCGTGCAGGTCTACAACGCGGCGGGCGTGCAGGGTCTCGCGAGCACCGTGCTGAACACGTTGGTGGCCAAGGGGTTCAAGCGCGGCACCTTCGCGTCGGCCCCGGAGACCAGCGACACCACCGTCGTGAAGTACGCGGCGGGCGAGGAGGGCTCCGCCCGCAAGGTGGCGGCCGAGCTCGGGCCGAACGTCGGTGTCGAGCAGGACGCGTCCGTCCGAAAAGGACAGGTGCAGGTGTTCCTGGGCACCGACTACTCCGCACCGGCAGGAGACGACGGCGAGGACGTCGACGCGCAGGGTGTGCCCGGTACCACGTCGAACGCCCCTTCGAGCAGCGTGCCGCCCATCACGGCGGGCGGACTGGTCTGCGTGAACTGAAACCCCGGCGTAACGGGCTACCGATAGTTACGCTGAGCAGGAAAACCCAGTACACGGAGGACCCACGTTGAGCGCTGCCACCCGCGCGAAGAAGACCGCCCTGGTCATCGGCCGGACGGTCATCGCGCTCGTTGCCGTGACAACGTTGGCGTTCTCCGGCTACTTCTGGGCCGCGCTGCGGCTGGTGCAGCAGAACACCAACACCACGCAGATCCTGGAAGTGCTGGACGACATCCCGAACTCGCCACCCGTCGAGGACGGCGCGCTCGACATCCTGCTGGTGGGCAGCGACAGCCGGACGGACGCGCAGGGCCGGCCGCTTCCCGCGGACGTGCTGCGTCAGTTGCGCACCGAGGGCACGGACACGGTGAACACGGACACGATCATCGTGATGCGCATTCCGCGCAACGGCGGCAAGGCAAGTGCCATCTCGATCCCCCGTGACACGTACGTGCCGATCGCCGGCTTCCGCGAGGACAAGATCAACTCCGCGTACGGCGCGGTGAAGTACCTCACAGCCGAACGACTGCAGGCGGAAGGCGTGCAGGACCAGCAGGAGCGCGAGCGCAAGTCGGACGAGGCCGGGCGCAAGGCGTTGGTGCAGGCCGTGCAGGACCTCACCGGCATGCGGATCGACCACTACGCCGAGATCAACCTCTACGGCTTCTACCTGCTGACCGAGGTGATCGGTGGCGTGAAGGTGTGCCTGAAGGCGGGCACGTCGGACCCGAACTCGGGCGCGAACTTCCGCGCGGGCGAGCAGGTGATCTCGGGTGGTGACGCGCTGTCGTTCGTGCGGCAGCGGAACATGCCGGGCGGCGACCTGGGTCGCATCGCGCGACAGCAGGTGTTCATGTCGCAGGCGATGAAGCAGCTGCTGTCCGCGGGCACGTTCACCGACCCCGGACGGATGAACGGGCTGCTGGACGCCATCTCGAAGTCCGTGGTGGTGGACCAGAAGCTCGACCTGGCGACGCTGGCCGCGCAGGCGCAGGGCCTCGCGTCGGGCAACATGGAGTTCGCCACGATCCCGGTCACGAACGTCGACGCGCGCAATGAGCGCGGCCAGAGCGTGGTCACGGTGGACCGCGACGCGGTGAAGGCGTGGGTGGCTCAGCTGATCGGCGAGACGCCCAAGCCGACACCCTCCTCCACCCCCACTTCCACCTCGAAGTTCGGCCCTGACAAGCTGCTCTCGCTGGACGGCGCGCACACCGCCGTCGCCCAGCAGGATGTGCCCTGCGTCGACTAGGAGTGCCGCGTGAGCGTGACCGAGATCCTCTTCACGCCGTTGCTGAAGGCCGACTCCGGTCGTCCGCTGATCACGCACTACGACGACGCGGCGGGCTCACGGGTGGAGCTGTCCCGGGCGACGATCGCGAACTGGGCCGCGAAGACGGCGAACTGGCTGCGCGACGAGCACGACGTCGAGCCCGGCGACCCGGTGGCGGTGCTGCTGCCCGCGCACTGGCAGACAGTCGGCTTGCTGCTCGGTGCGTGGTGGTGCGGTGCCCGAGTCGTCGGCGCCGGTGAGGATGCCCGCGTGGCCGTGGTTCCGCCTGGTGGCACTGCTCCTGATGCCGACGTCGTGGCCGTGGCTTCGTTGCACCCCATGGGGTTGGGCGCCGGCGCCCCGGTCGACTACCTGGACGACGTGCGCGTGCACGGCGACGATTTCACGCCGTGGTCGCCGGTTGCGGGTTCGACGCCTGCCCTTGGTGAGTCCACTGTGGATGAGGTGGTGGCCGAGGCGCGCGAGCTCGGTGCGAAGCTGGGTTCCGAACCGCGGGTGTTGTCCACTTTGGAGTGGGATGTGCCTTCCGGTGTGCTGGAAGGCTTCCTGGCCGTGCTCGCGGCCGGTGGTTCACTGGTGCAGGTGAGCAATCCCGACGCGGGCCTGCTGGCCGCGCGCCGGGAGAGCGAGAACGTCACGCTGCAGCTGGGTTGAGCACCTTGTTGTTCTTGAACAGCACGCGGTCCAGCGAGTAGGCACCGCCGTTGAAGCCGAGCGCGAGCGCGCCGGCACCGAGGACCACGACGAGCTCCGCGCCGTTCGGGCCGAGCAGGCCATTCGGCAGGTGCACCAGGAACAGCGCGCCGAGCATGTCGACCGCGAGCAGCAGGCCGGCGATCGGCAGCGCCACACCGGCGATCAGCGCGAGGCCACCGGCGAGCTCGACGGTCGCGGCGAACGCGGCCGAGACCGAGGGCAGCGGCACACCCATCTTCTCGAACGACGCGCCGGTGCCGGCGAGACCGTACTCGGTCCACTTCTGCCAGCCGTGCGCGACGAACACGATGCCGATGCCGATGCGGCCGATGAGTGCGGCGACGTCCTTCACCATGGTGTCTGCTCCCCGATCCTGTCGTTCTGCTGTCAGTCGTTCAACTTCGAACCAAAACTAGTACAGGTTTGAACGACCTCATGAAAACGACAGGAACCCAACAGCTAACTCTTAAGTTGCACGCCTTCACCCTTCGCGTTCGTCAGCGTCAGCGAGCTGCGGTCGATCTTGTACGTGACCTGACCGTTCAGCACGGCCACCACCGCCTTCTCGGCCGCGGTCTCATCCGCGCCGCACGCCTTGTCGGTGTGCACGAACGACTCGAACGTGATGCTCTGACCGTCCACTTTGTACGAAGCCGAGCCGTCGTTGCAGCCGGTGAACACGCTCACCTTGCCGTTCTCGAACTTCAGCGTGGCCGGCACGCGGCCGGGGACCGATGACACGGCATCGGCCTGAATGAGGCTTTCGAGCTTCCAGGTGCCGCCTTCGAGCTTCGCCGGCACTTCCGCGGTGAGCACGATCTCGGCACCAGAACCGGTGACCACGAGCGTGCTGCCGTCCAGCTTCCACGCCGGCCCCGCGCTCAGGAGCTTCGACAGCCACTGGTCCTGGGTGTGCAGATCGGGGTTCGGACAGCCCATGGCGGTCATGCCGAGGTCGGTGACCTGGAGCTTGCCGCCGTCCAGCGTGACCGGGCCCTGCATCTGGTTGCAGCCGGCATTGGCGAGCAGACGTCCGTCGTCGGTGAATCTCAGCTCCACCCTGGTGCCCTCGACCATGGCACGCGGCTTGCCCTGGTCGGTGACGGACGTGGACGTGAACACTTTTCCCTGCACGTCACTCCCCCCTTGCCCGGCGGACCTGTTGCCGCACCCCGTGGCGAGCAGGGCGACGGCGATCGCGGCGACGAGAACTCGGTAGCTCATGTGAAGAGGACGGAACACGAGGTCTCCTGGGTTGCCCGAAGGCCGGACACGGGATCGCCGTGTCCGGCCAACAGGATTCGACGTCACGGTGACAGGGACTCCGCGAAGTCGTAGAGGCTCTTGATGTCGTTGTCGAAGTACGGCCCGTCCATCTGGTTCGCGTCGTTGTGCCGGTGGCTGACGACGCTGTTGATGTAGCCGAGGCCGTTCGCGTCGTTGTACTCCTGCAACCACGGACCACCGCTCGACCCGCCGGTCATGTTGCACCAGGCGCGGACCTGCTGGGCGTGGCCGTTCCAGGTCGTGCCCTGGCAGAAGTACTGCAGCTCACCGGTGAACGGCGGACCCGCGGGGTAGCCGAGGATCGTCACCGCCACCGAGTAGCCCCAGTTCCAGCGCAAACCGTTGCCGCCCACGACGTTCGCGATCGAGTTGCCGCCGAGGGTCTGCATGATCACGATGCCCATGTCCTCGTCGCTGTTGCTGGAGTTGATCCAGGCCGTGCGAGAGGTGAGCTGGTACGCGCTCCACGTGCCGAACGGCCGCGCGCCGTTGCGGTAGCGGGGAACGAAGACCCAGTTGGACATCCACTGGCCACCGGCACCGCCGTGCACGCAGTGCCCCGCCGTCTGGACCAGTTTTCTCTTGGCACTGCTGACAGTCGCGGCCGAGCATACGTAGTTCAGGCCGTTGGCCGGGTTGGTGAAGAACACCTTTCCGACCGTCGGCGACTCGTTGAGCATCGTCCCGATGCCCTGGGCCTGCTCGGTCTTGACCTTCACCGAGGGTGCGACGCCCTCGATGCTGCCCGCACGCCCCGAGGGCTGGGGTGCGGACTTCGCCTTGACCGTGGCGGGACCGTCGGCCGGGATCGCCGCGGCCATGCGCTCCGGAGTCCAGTACGCCTCCGCTGCGGCAGCCGTCTGGATCTTGTTGTCGGAGGTTCTGGCCAGGCTGGCCGAGCTGCCGTTCGGTGCCGCCTGCGCGGTCGGCACGAAGACAGAAGCAGCCAGCACGAATCCGAACGCTAATGAAACAGTTCTTTTCGTTCTCATTCGAAATACCTCACTAAACGAGGTTAACTTGCGGCATCGAGAACGTAGCGAGGCCTCTGACCTGGTGTCCAGCGGTGCATTTGAAGTTGCTCTGTTCAGCACAACTTCTATTCCATGTCCGCCGGAAAAAGGTCCGTCCGGGCCATTTCGGCATTGAATGTGCAGGATCGGAAAGCGCTATCCAGTCCGTTGATCTTGAAGTTGGGGCTTGACAGGCGGGCAGCGCGTGGCTGTACTTAACCCAGAGGTTAGATAACCAAGTGGTTAGGTACGGGATGGACCAGCTGAGCGCCACCTTCGCCGCACTGGCGGACCCGACCCGCCGGGCGATCCTCGCGCGGCTCACCGAGGGGCCCGCGACGGTGAAGGAGCTCTCCGAGCCGTTCGACATCAGCGGCCCGGCGATCTCCAAGCACCTGCGCGTGCTGGAGAAGGCAGGCCTGATCACGCGTGGCAGGGAGGCTCAGTGGCGCCCCTGCCAGCTCGACGCGACGCCGTTGCAGGAGGTCGCCGTGTGGGCTGAGAACTACCGCCGCTTCTGGGATGCGAGCTACACGCGCCTGGACGCACTCTTGACCGAGATGAAGGAGAACGAGCGATGACCACCGTCAAGTTCGGCACCACCGTGACCCTGCCGTCCGACAACGAGATCGCGATGTCGCGCACGTTCGACGCGCCCGCTTCGTTGGTGTGGAAGGCGTTCACCGAGCCTTCGTTGCTGCGGCGCTGGCTGCTCGGCCCCGACGGCTGGGAGATGCCGATCTGCGAGGTCGACCTGCGCGTGGGCGGCAAGTGGCGCTACGGGTGGGCGCAGCCGGACGGTTCCCAGGCGTTCGAGATGTACGGGGAGTACACCGAGGTCACGCCGTTCACGCGGCTCGTGAACACCGAGCACTTCCAGGACAACCCGCCTGCGGTGACGACCGTGGAGTTCGTCGAGTCCGGAGGCCAGACCACGATGACCACGACG
>JAVXWK010000293.1:0-22636 GCA_032230575.1 Pseudonocardiales bacterium
CCCGCGAGGCCGGTCGGGTGGAACTGGTAGAACTCCATGTCCTCCAGGGGCAGGCCCTTGCGGAAGACGATGCCCATGCCGTCGCCGGTCAGCGTGTGGGCGTTCGACGTGGTCTTGAAGACCTTGCCGAAACCGCCGGTCGCGAACACGACGGACTTGGCCTGGAAGACGTGGATCTCGCCGGTCGCGAGCTCGTAGGCGACGGCGCCGGTGCAGACCGGGCCGTTCTCCGTCTCGGTCAGGCAGATGTCGAGCACGTAGAACTCGTTGAAGAACTCGATGCCGTGCTTGACGCAGTTCTGGTACAGCGTCTGGAGAATCATGTGACCGGTGCGGTCCGCGGCGTAGCAGGCGCGGCGCACGGCGGCTTCACCGTGGTTGCGCGTGTGGCCGCCGAACCGGCGCTGGTCGATCTTGCCCTCGGGCGTGCGGTTGAACGGCAGGCCCATCTTCTCGAGGTCGAGAACGGCGTCGATGGCCTCCTTCGCCATGATCTCGGCGGCGTCCTGGTCGACCAGGTAGTCGCCGCCCTTGATCGTGTCGAAGGTGTGCCACTCCCAGTTGTCCTCCTCGACGTTGGCGAGGGCGGCGCACATGCCGCCCTGGGCCGCGCCGGTGTGCGAACGCGTGGGGTAGAGCTTGGTGAGCACCGCGGTGCGGGCGCGCTGGCCGGACTCGATCGCCGCGCGCATTCCGGCACCACCAGCGCCGATGATGATCACGTCGTACTTGTGGAACTGCATTGTGGTGGGCTCCCCGCGCGGGTCAGTTCGAGATGTTCGGGTCGAAGGTGAAGATCACGAACGTGCCGAGCGAGATGATCAGCACCATCGAGACGTAGAGCAGCATCTTCAACCAGAACCGGGTGGAGTCCTTGCGCGCGTAGTCGTTGATGACGGTCCGCACGCCGTTGCCGCCGTGGATCTGCGCGAGCCAGAGCATCGCGAGGTCCCAGAACTGCCAGAACGGGGACGCCCAGCGGCCGGCCACGAAGCCGAAGTTGATCTTGTGTACGCCGCCGTCGAGGATGTTCATGATGAACAGGTGGCCCAGCACCAGGACCACGAGCAGCAGGCCCGAAAGGCGCATGAACAGCCAGCTGTAGAGCTCGCCGTTGCTGCGACGGGCCGCGGCGCGGCGCGGCTGGCGGGGCTTGTCGAGTGCGAGAGACATGGTCAGTGACCCCCAACCAGGTCGGAGATCGTGCGCTCCATCATGAAGTAGAAGCCGGGGATCATCACGACGACCCAGACGGCCAGCACGGTCCAGAGCATGACCCGCTGGTACTTGGCGCCCTTCTCCCAGAAGTCGACCAGCATGACCCGGATGCCGTTGAGCGCGTGGTAGAG
Organism: Pseudonocardiales bacterium; assembly: GCA_032230575.1. Classification (GTDB taxonomy): domain Bacteria; phylum Actinomycetota; class Actinomycetes; order Mycobacteriales; family Pseudonocardiaceae; genus Lentzea. The sequence goes on from JAVXWK010000293.1 coordinate 1,350, forward strand.
CACCGCGCCGACGAGGCCGACCTCGAAGAGGTTGACGATCGGGTTCTTGTAGGTCTCGATCACCGAGTCATATGCGTTCGGTGACACGCGCACGAGCGCCGTGTCGAGAACGTGGGTGAAGAGGAAGAAGAACGTGAGGACACCGGTGATCCGGTGGGCGACCCAGGACCACATGCCCAGATCTCCGCGGTAGAGCGTCCCACCCCCTCGGGTGGTGCCCGACCGCTCGGGTGCGCCTGCGCTGGTCATGCGCCGCGGCCTCCAACGTCAGTGGTGGTGGTCGGTGACAGTTACTTCCGACCATGACCCGGAAATGCTAGTCCCGCACGTCGGAGGTGACCCAGCAGGCGCACCCGCTGTGTGACTGATGAGACACGCTGTCGATCGCCCAAGCGGTCTTGATCGATCCCGAAATGCGTCCCACGCCACAAATTGCAGTACGCGGGGAGCTTTCGTACTGCAGGAGAGGACGCGGGGGCCCCGCGTGCGCCGGGGAAATGAGGACGGCGGCCTGGACCTCCGCCTTGGTCCGGGCCGCCGTCGTTGGCAAGGGCACTTGCCACCCTCTACACGACTCAGGCCCCGCGACCGGTTCAACGGTGGGGCGAAGAAATTTCGTCGAATGCCGAACCCCAGGTCAGCAGCTGTCAAGCCGGTGAAATCCACGAGTCAGCGTCGCGTCAGCGTCTTGACTGATGCTGGAGCCATGGGGAGGGAACTGCCGCCGGGTGGACCGGTCGCCGGGATGTCGGCCGCGCTGGAGCGCTGGGTACAGCGCCGGGCGGAACGGGCGGAACTGCGCCGTTTGGACGACGATCAGTGCGGCGAAGCGGTTGAAGAGGACGTTTCGCCACGCGCCGAACACGAGTGATCACCACTGGTACGGCCAAAGCGTCGAATGCGTAACCGATAGGGGTCTTTGTAGGTGCTGGCCGCAACGAGGTTGGTTACTAAGAGGTACGGTGCGCCGTCTAGAACCCAACAACGTCGTTGGGGAGGAACCTCAGGGAGGAGACGAGCCGTGCGTCGTCGTATGCGTGGTGTCGCGGTCGCCGCGATCGCGTTGACCAGCGTGATGACTATGGCCGCCTGCGCGAAGGATTCGGGTGGCGGGAGCAACAACTCGAACACCGGCAGTGGGGCCGCTTGCGAGTTCGCTTCGCCTCCCGCAGCGCCTACCACCTCGAACACCAGTGCCGCCAACGGTGACAAGGTGGACGGCAGTGCGCTGAAGGTCGGTCTGGCCTACGACATCGGTGGCCGTGGCGATGCGTCGTTCAACGACTCCGCCGCCGCCGGTCTCGACAAGGCCCTCACCGACATGGGCATCAAGAAGGAGAACACGCGCGAGCTCTCCGCCGCCCCGAACGAGGACGAGGCCGCCAAGCAGACCCGTCTGCGTCAGCTCGCGTCCGAGGGCTTCAACCCGATCATCGGTGTCGGCTTCGCCTACGCCGAGTCGATGAAGCTCGTCGCCGCGGAGTTCCCGAACGTCAAGTTCGGCCTGGTCGACTCGGGTGTGGAGGGTGCCGCGAACGTCACGGCCCTGGTCTTCGCCGAGCAGGAGGGCTCCTTTCTCGCCGGCGTCATCGCCGCGTACCAGAGCAAGAAGTGCCACGTGGGCTTCGTCGGCGGCGTCGAGATCCCGCTGATCCAGAAGTTCGAGGCCGGCTACTTCCAGGGTGCCAAGGCCGCCGCGCCGAAGATCGAGATCGAGAAGAAGTACATCACCCCCGCCGGTGACTTCACGGGTTTCCAGGACGCGCCGAAGGGCCAGGAAGCCGCGAAGGGCCAGATCGACAAGGGTGCCGACGTCATCTACCAGGCCGCCGGTGCGTCCGGTAAGGGCATCTTCTCGGCTGCCAAGCAGGGTGGCGTGCTGGCGATCGGTGTCGACTCCGACCAGTACAACCAGGCGACTGTCGCCGACACCAAGGACGTCATCGTGTCGTCCATGCTCAAGCGTGTCGACGTCGCGGTCTACGACTACATCCGGGCCGTCGCCAAGAACGACCTCGCGTCGCAGCCGAAGGTCTTCGACCTGAAGGTGAACGGTGTCGGTTACGCCACCTCGGGTGGCAAGATCGACGCGAAGCTGCAGGGCATCCTCGAGGGCTACAAGGCCCAGATCATCGAGGGCAAGATCAAGGTCGCGGACAAGCCGTAGTCCGAAAGCTGTACGCACACCGGGCCCTGTGAGGAAATGCCCCTCACAGGGCCTGGTGCGTCGTAGGAGGAGCACTCGACGATGAGCAGTTCCACGTCCGTACGGACGGACGATCCCCCCGCGGTGGTGCTCACCGGCATCACCAAGCGATTCCCCGGTGTGGTCGCCAACAGCGACGTCCACCTGACCGTCCGCCGCGGCGAGGTACATGCCCTGTGCGGTGAGAACGGCGCGGGCAAGTCCACCCTGATGAAGATCCTCTACGGCATGCAGGCGCCGGATGAGGGCACCATCGAGGTCAACGGCGAGCAGGTGCGGTTCCGCACCCCGTCGGACGCCATCAAGGCCGGCATCGGCATGGTGCACCAGCACTTCATGCTCGCCGACAACCTCACCGTCCAGGAGAACGTGGTCCTGGGCGCGGAAGCGTTGCACGGCATCGGCCAGAAGGCCCGCAGGCGCATCATCGAGCTGTCCGGCAAGACCGGGCTCAACGTCGACCCCGGCGTGCTGGTCGAGCAGCTCGGTGTCGCGGACCGCCAGCGCGTCGAGATCCTCAAGGTGCTCTACCGCGGCGCCAAGGTGATCATCCTGGACGAGCCGACCGCCGTGCTGGTGCCGCAGGAGGTCAACGAGCTCTTCGACACCGTCCGCGGCATGCAGGAGCAGGGCTACACGTTCCTGTTCATCTCGCACAAGCTCGACGAGGTCCGCGCGATCGCCGACTCGGTCACGGTGATCCGCCGCGGCACGACCGTCGGCAGCGCGGACCCGAAGACGGTGTCGTCGCGCCAGCTCGCGGAGATGATGGTCGGCAGTGAGCTCCCCAGCCCGGAGACCCGCGAGTCCACCGTCACCGACACGGTCGTGCTGGACGTCAAGGGCCTGAAGCTGCTCACGCCCGACGGCTCGCGGCCGATCCTCGACGACGTCGACCTGGTGGTCCGGTCCGGCGAGGTCGTCGGCATCGCCGGTGTCGAGGGCAACGGCCAGACCGAGCTGGTCGAGACGATCATGGGCATGCGCAAGGCCGGCAGCGGCACGATCACGTTGCAGGACAAGGACCTCACCAAGCTGGGCACGCTCGCCCGGCGCGAGGCGGGCATCGGCTACATCCCCGAGGACCGCCACCGCCACGGCCTGCTGCTCACGCAACCCCTGTGGTACAACAGGATTCTCGGCTACCAGACGCGCAAGCCGACGTCGAAGGGCATCTGGCTCGACACCGACGGCGCGAAGCAGGACACCGAACGGATCGTCGACGAGTTCGACGTCCGCACGCCCGGCATCGACGTGCCCGCGGCCGCGCTGTCCGGCGGCAACCAGCAGAAGCTCGTCGTGGGCAGGGAACTGTCCGGCGACCCGGTGCTGCTCATCGCGTCGCACCCGACCCGAGGCGTCGACGTCGGCGCGCAGGCGTTGATCTGGGAGGAGATCAAGCAGGCGCGCGCCCGCGGGCTCGCCGTGCTGCTGATCTCCGCCGACCTGGACGAGCTGATCGGTCTCTCGGACACCATCAAGGTCATGTTGCGCGGTCGGCTCGTGGCCGACGCCGACCCGAGCACCGTCACGCCCGAGGACCTCGGCAGCGCGATGACCGGTGCGGGCAGCACGAGCGCGGCGGTTCAGGAGACCGCCGCGGTCGAGGAAGGCGAGAACTGATGGGACAGCTGCGCGGCAAACTCCTGCCGCCCGCTTTGGCGATCGTCTTCTCGATGCTGCTGTGCGGGGTGGCGCTGATCATCTCGGGCGCGAACCCGCTCAACGCGTTCGGCGCGATGATCTCGCAGGTCGGCAAGGGCACGACCACCGTCGACATCATCAACTCGACGGGCATCTACTACATCGCGGCGCTCGCGGTGGCGATCGGGTTCCAGATGAACCTGTTCAACATCGGTGTCGAGGGCCAGTACCGCGTCGCGGCGGTCGTCGCCGCGGTCGTCGGCGGTTCCATCGCGCTGCCGCCGGGCATCCACACGCTGGTGATCATCATCGTGGGTGCGCTCGCCGGTGCCGCGTGGGCCGCGATCCCCGCGATCCTCAAGGTGACCCGGGGCGTCAACGAGGTCATCTCGACGATCATGATGAACGGCCTGGCGATCGGCCTGTCCGCGTACCTGATCCGCCGCGACGTCTTCGGTGAGCTGCGGGGCAACAACATCCGCACGCCGGAGATCCCGTCGAGCGGCTGGATGCCCGGCATCTCGTTCGGCGGCGGCGGCACGATGTTCGGCTTCCTCTTCGTGGCCATCGCGCTCGGCGTCGGTTACTGGATCATGATGAACCGCACCAGGTTCGGCTTCGAGCTGCGCGCGTCCGGCGAGTCCTCGACCGCCGCGTCGGCCGGTGGCGTCAACGCCAAGAAGATGGTGCTGGTGTCGATGCTGCTCTCCGGTGCGATCGCGGGTCTGATCGGCCTGCCGGAGATGCTCGGCCGCGACCACACGTTCAGCCTCAACTTCACCGCGGGCATCGGCTTCTCGGGCATCGCGATCGCGCTGCTCGGCCGCAACCACCCCGGTGGCATCGCGTTCGGCGCGCTGCTGTGGGCGTTCCTCGACAAGTCGGGTCTCGCGCTCGACAACGTCGGTGTGCCCAGGGAGATCGTCACCATCATGCAGGGCTCGATCGTCCTGTCGGTCGTCGTCGCCTACGAGGTGGTGCGCCGCTTCGAGCTCGCCGCCGAACAGCGTCGCGTCGGCCGTGAGCTCGGAACTGTCGGAGGTGCCGCGTGATCTCGACGTTGGAGGAGAAGCCCCACGTCCCGGCGGCGCCCCGCAAGCGCAAGCTGCCCGGCTGGGCCATCGGCATGATCGGCATGGCCGGCGCGATCGCGTTGCTGTCGATCACCTCGATGCAGACCGGGTTCCCGCAGCTCACGTCATCCGGCACGACCCAGACCGCGGTCCGGCTCGCGCTGCCGATCCTGCTCGCCGGTCTCGGCGGTCTGTGGTCCGAACGCGCGGGTGTGGTCAACATCGGCCTCGAAGGCATGATGATCATGGGCACCTGGGGCGCGGCGTGGGCCGGCTACCAGTGGGGCCCGTGGGCCGCTCTGGTCGCGGCCGTCGTGTTCGGATCGCTCGGCGGTCTGCTGCACGCGATCGCGACGGTGACGTTCGGTGTCAACCACATCGTCTCCGGTGTGGCGATCAACCTGCTCGGCGCGGGCTTGACGAAGTACCTGTCGACGTTGGTGTTCTTCCCCCTGTCGCACAACCCGCGTCAGTCGCCGCCGGTCCAGCCGTTCGACACGTACTCGGCGGGTGGCCTCTCGGACTGGCTCGGCGAGCTCGAGGCCGGGCAGCGCCTGTTCATCTCCGACGTCGCGGGCATCCTGCGCGGCCTCGTCACGGGCGTCTCGCCGTTGACGATGCTGACGATCCTGCTCGTGCCGCTGTCGTACTACCTGCTCTGGCGCACCCGCTTCGGTCTGCGCCTGCGCTCGGTCGGCGAGAACCCGTACGCCGCGGACTCGCTGGGTGTGAAGGTGTACTTCCACAAGTACGTCGCCGTGATCGTCTCCGGTGGTCTCGCCGGCCTGGGTGGCGCCTCGCTGGTGCTCAACCCCGGCCAGCTGTCCTATTTGGAGGGTCAGACTGGCGGCCGCGGCTTCATCGGTCTCGCCGCGATGATCTTCGGCAACTGGCGGCCGGGTGGCCTGCTGGGTGGTGCGGCGCTGTTCGGTTACGCCGACGGCCTGCAGCTGCGTTCCGGTGGTGACACGGTGCTGGCGCTGGTCTACGGCGTGGTGCTGCTGCTCGGCGTGATCGTCGTCTGGCAGCTCATTCGCCAGAAGTGGTTCTCCGCGGCGGCCGCGATCGTCGTGGCCGTGCTGCTGTACCTGCTGTACATCAGCCTCGACGAGATCCCGGGCGAGTTCGTGTCCTACGCCCCGCACATGGTGACGCTGGCCGTGCTGGCCGTGGCATCGCAGCGGTTGCGGATGCCGGCCGCCGACGGTCTGGTCTACCGCCGTGGCTGAGATCGACTGGGACCTGCTCCGGGCACGGGCGGTGGAGGCGGCGTCGTTCGCCCACTGCCCGTACTCGGGACTGCAGGTCGGTTCCGCTGCTCTTTGCGACGACGGCCGGATCGTGACCGGTTGCAACGTCGAGAACGCCTCCTACGGCGTCGGGCTTTGTGCCGAGTGCACGATGGCGGGCCAGTTGCAGCTGACTGGCGGCGGTCGTTTTGTCGCGGTGGCTTGCCGTTCTGGTTCTGGCGAGCTGCTGATGCCGTGCGGCCGTTGCCGTCAGGTGCTCTATGAGCTCGGCGGCCGCTCGCTGATGGTGGACACGCCGCGCGGGCCGCTGCCGATGACCGAGGTGCTGCCGGACGCGTTCGGACCGGAGGATCTGCCGTGAGCTTCTCTGCTGTGGATGTCATTCGCGCCAAGCGCGACGGCTTTGTGTTGTCCGACGCTCAGATCGACTGGGTCATCGACGCCTACACGCGTGGTGTCGTGGCGGACGAGCAGATGTCCGCGCTGGCCATGGCGATCTTCTTCAACGGGATGTCGGCTGCGGAGACCGCGCGCTGGACCCAGGCGATGATCTCGTCGGGCGAGCGGTTGTCGTTGCACGTGGATCGTCCGACCGTGGACAAGCACTCGACCGGTGGCGTGGGTGACAAGATCACGCTGCCGCTGGCGCCTCTGGTCGCTGCTTGTGGTGCCGCCGTGCCGCAGTTGTCGGGGCGCGGGCTCGGGCACACCGGTGGGACGCTGGACAAGCTGGAGTCGATTCCCGGCTGGCGTGCCGCACTGTCCACTTCGGAGATTCTTTCGCAGCTCTCGTCAGTCGGTGCCGTGGTTTGTGCTGCTACCGAAGGGCTTGCTCCGGCTGACCGGAAGCTCTACGCGTTGCGCGATGTCACCGGGACCGTCGAGGCGATTCCGCTGATCGCGTCCTCGATCATGTCGAAGAAGATCGCTGAAGGCGCGGAGTCGCTGGTTCTCGACGTGAAGGTCGGTTCTGGTGCCTTCATGAAGGATCTCGAGTCGGCCCGTGCCCTGGCCGAGGCCCTCGTGGCGATCGGTGTCGAGCACGGGGTGCGGATTTCGGCTCTGCTGACCGACATGTCGGTGCCTTTGGGGCGTGCGGTCGGCAACGCGGTCGAGGTCGCCGAGTCGGTCGAGGTTCTGCGTGGTGGCGGTCCTGCCGACGTCGTCGAGCTGACCGTCGCTCTGGCTGCGGAGATGCTGTCGCTGGCCGGGATCTCCGCTGATCCCGCCGCGGTGCTGGCTTCGGGTGAGGCTTACGAGACGTGGGCTCGGATGATCCGGGCCCAGGGCGGTGACCCCGAAGCTCCGCTTCCGGTCGCCGCGCACAAGCACGTGGTCACGGCCCCTGCCTCCGGCGTTCTGTCCACTTTGGACGCTTACGGCGTCGGTGTTGCCGCGTGGCGTCTCGGCGCCGGGCGCGCGCGCAAGGAAGACCCGGTGCAGGCCGGGGCCGGCGTGATGTGCCTGGCCAAGCCCGGCGACTCCGTTGTCGCCGGTCAGCCGTTGCTGGAGCTCTACACCGACACCCCGGATGCTTTCGACGGTGCGTTGCAGGTTCTGGACGGCGCCTACTCCGTCTCGGACTCCGTCGCGGAACGATCTCCGCTGGTGATCGACACCATCCGCGGCTAGCCGACGAGAGTCCCCGCCAGCGGTGCGCGGTCCTGCTTCCACACCACGCACAGCACTTCCTGACGGCCGGGAGTGGCGGCGTCGTTGTACGCCTTCCACTCCTGCTCCGTCGGCACCAGCCCGGTGAAGCCGAGAGTCTGGTTCGACTGCGGCAGCGCCTTGAACTGCTCCGTGCAGTACTTGGCGGTGAAGTCGGCGAGCCACTTCGTGCCGGGGTAGGCGGTGTCCTTCGGCTTGTCCCACAAGGGAGTGGCGGCGGAGAACTGCTGAATGCCGTGCGGCTTGTCGCACGGCACGCTCCCAGGCACCGGCGACCCCTGCGTCAGGAAGTCCTTGGCGCACTCGGTGCCGGTGAGGTTCCACCCCGGCACGTCCCCGCCACGCCCGAACGTGGCAATCCGCCGTGACGGCAACGGTGTCCCGATCGGCACCTGCGCCGGGTCGGTCCACTGGCCGGTGTTCTGCTCCGGGCTGTTGGCGGGCGCGCTGCTGTTGGTGCTGGTGTCTTTCGGCTTGAAGGCCTGGTAGCCGGCGAACGCGGCACCTGCCAGGACGACTGCTCCCAGTGCCAGTGCGGCGATCTTGACCGCGGTGTTCTTCTTGCGCTGCACCGGAACCGCTGCTGTCCCCTGGACGATCGCGGTGAGCATCGCTTTTGCTCGGGGCGCGGTCATTCGCCTGTTCGGGTCGACCGTCAGCAGTCCGCGGATCACCTCGGTCAGCGCCGGTGAGGCCCTGTGCAGCACCGGTGGTTCGTTCATGATCGCGTGCAACGTGCTGGCCGTGGACGTGCGTTCGAACGGGCTGATGCCCTCGACCGCGTGGGCGATCGTGACGCCCAGCGCCCACAGATCCGATGCGGGCGAGGCTTCCCAGCCGCTCAGACGGTCCGGCGACATGTACGCGGGTGAGCCGACGATGCCCCCGTTGGTCGTGAGCCGCGGATCGTCGATCGCCTGGGCGATGCCGAAGTCGGTGAGCTTCACGACCCCGTCCGGCCGCACCATGATGTTGCTGGGCTTGACGTCCCGGTGCACGACGCCGGCCTGGTGGGCGGCTTCCAGGGCGCTCAGCGTCTGCAGCGCGATGTTCGCCATCCACACCGAGTCGCGCGGGCCGTGGCGTTGGACGATCGAGGCGAGGTCGGACGCGTCGATCAGTTCCATCGCGAGGTAGGTGCGGCCATTCTCCCGCACGACGTCGTAGACCGTGACCACCGCCGGGTGGTTCAGCCTGCCTGCGGTGCGTGCTTCTCGGAGCATGCGCTCCTCGAGGACCTGGCGTTCCTGGTCGGAGATGCCGTTCGGCGGATGCAGCTCCTTGAGCGCGACGGCGCGGCCCAGCAGTTGGTCCTGGGCTCGCCACACGACGCCCATCGCACCGCGGCCGAGCTCAGCCAGCAGGAGGTAGCGGTTGGCGATGACTCGCTGTTGCACGGACTATCCCTTCTGGACGCCCCCAGATTCCGGCGAGCATGATGACGGCCGTGTGAGCGCTCTCTTCATGGTCACGTCTGACGGCGGCCGTGGGTTCAGCCGAACTTCCGTCCCACAGATGCCGGTCGTCCTGCAAGTACTCGAACGCTTCGTGAGCCACAGGCGGAGTCCAAGGACAACGGCCCCGGAGCTGATCAGCTCCGGGGCCGTTCCAACGATCAGGCTGGGGCGATCAGGCGCCCTCGGCCGCCAGGTCGTCGTCGTCCATGTCCTTGCCACCGTTGACCGGCTTGGCACCGTTCTTGCGGGTGCGGCGCTGCGGGCGGGGCAGGGCGGTGGGCGGCGGGGGAGGCGTGGGCGAGCCGCCGCCGAGGATGAGCTCGGCGAAGGTGGCCATGGCCTCGTCGAGCTGGCCGCCGATGCGCAGTTCGGACTCCTGGTTCGACTTGCGCACCAGGGACTGCAGCGAGTCGGTGTCCGGGCGGGCGCCGACCGTTTCCACGACCTTGGACAGGCTCGCGTCGACCGAGCCGCCGAGCTCGGTGATGCGGGCCGCGAAGCCGTCCTCGACCTTGTCGAGGCGATCGGTCATCGTGTCGAGCTTCGAGGTGACCTGCTCGAGGCGGCCGGCGAGGGCCTCCAGGCGGTCTGCCGCGTCGACCTGGTCGCGGGACTGCTCGATCGCCGCGTACAGGGCGGTGCGGGCCTCGTCCAGCTTGCCGTTGACGACGTTCTGGGTGTCGGCGACGGCGGTGGCCAGTTCGGTGCGGGTCTCGGCGAGCGAGGTCGCCAGGGCGTCGCGGGTCTCGGCCACGGTGCCGGCCAGCTGGCCGCGGGTCTCCGCCACGGCGCCGGTCAGCTCGGTGCGGGTCTCGGCCAGTGCGCCGGACAGCTGGTTGTGGCGCTCGGAGGCGGCGGAGATCAGCTTCTCGCGGCTGTCCGTGATCGCGCCGGCGAGCTCCCCACGGCTGTCGGCGATCGCGGAGATCAGCTCGGCGCGCGCGGCGGCCAGCGAGTCGCGGGACTCGTCGGCGCGGCCGTGCAGACCGGAGAACGAGTCGGCGAGGATCTTCTGCAGGGCCTCGCGGGTGCCGTCGAGGTGCTCGTGCACGCCCTCGTCCACCTCGTCGAGGCGGCCGCGCAAGGCGGCCTCGAGGGCCTCGATGCGCTCGCGCAGCGGGTTGGTGACGGCGCCGGGGATCGAGTCGACCTTGCCGTCCTGCTTGTCCAGGTGGCCGTCGAGGTCGTCGATGCGCTTGTGGATGCTCGAGAGCTTGTCCTCGAGACCGTCCATGCGGCCCGCGACACCTTCGAAGCGGCCGGCGACGCCGTCGAGGCGGCCGTCCAGCTGGGCGAAGGGCTTGGCGAGCTTGTCCACCAGGGCGTCGACCGCGCGACCGATGTCGGCGACGGCGTTGTCCTGGGCCTCCAGCTTGGCGAGGGCTTCGTCCAGCCGCTCCGCGAGAACGCTGACCTCGGTGCGGTCCGGCAGCTCCGACAGGCGCTTGCGGACCGAACCCAGCGACTCCAGAGGCGACATTCGGGCGTGGATCTCGTCCAGCGCGTCGAAGATCTGCTGCTGCTCGCTCTCACGGATCTCCGCGGCGCGCGTGAGCATGTTGCGCATGCGATCGAAGGACATCGTGGAGTTGTTGTTCTCTGTCACGGCTGAGTGCCTTCGTCCAGGGGAGGGGGAGACCACGGGAGCCTATCCGCGTCACGGGACGTGTCTGTACCACCCCCGCCAGAAAACGGCCGGGTGCGGACGGGCGACTGACCCGGTCAGGCTACCTGGTTACGCTGAATGCCAAGTTACCGGCCGGATGCGTCCGATTGCGACCGGTGATGTTCCTACCTTGGGGTGACTCAAGCCTCGCGGTGGTAGCAGAAAGTTGTGATCACGGATCGGCAACGTCCGTGATCCAGCAAATGATCATAGCGGTGGCAAGATCATTTTGGCCAGCGCTGAAACGGCGTGTCGCCTGAAGTAACGTGTAGCAATGTCCACGCCGCTTACCTTGGAGTCCATCCGCAGCGCGCCGAAGGTGCTGCTGCACGACCACCTCGACGGTGGCCTCCGCCCGCAGACGGTGATCGAACTCGCCGATGCCTCCGGCTACCAGGGCCTGCCCACCACAGACGCGGGCGTCCTGGGCGGCTGGTTCCGCGACAACGCCAACTCGGGGTCGCTCGTGCGATACCTCGAAGGTTTTGCCCATACGTGCGGTGTCATGCAGGACGAGGCCTCTCTCGTCCGCGTCGCCGCCGAGGCAGTCGAAGATCTCGCCGCGGACGGCGTCGTCTACGCCGAGATCCGCTACGCGCCCGAGCTCAACACCGAGAAGGGCCTCTCGCTGGAACAGGTCATCGAGGCCGTCCAGGAGGGCTTCCGCGTCGGTTCCGCACGAGTCGCCGCCACGGGCCGCAAGATCCGCATCGGCACCCTGCTCTGCGCCATGCGCCAGAACGAGGGCTGGCTGCGCATCGCCGAGCTCGCCGTCCGCTACCGCGACCTCGGCGTCGTCGGGTTCGACATCGCGGGCCCGGAGGCCGGCTTCCCTCCCACCAGGGGCCTCGACACGTTCGAGTACCTGCGCCAGCAGAACGCGCACTTCACCATCCACGCCGGTGAGGCGTTCGGCCTGCCGTCCATCTGGGAGGCGATCCAGCACTGCGGCGCCGAACGCCTCGGCCACGGCGTGCGGATCGTCGACGACATCAAGGTCTCTGGCGACGGCACCGTCCAGCTGGGACGCCTGGCCGCGTACGTGCGCGACCGCCGCATCCCGCTGGAGATGTGCCCGACCTCGAACCTGCAGACCGGCGCGGCTCAGTCGATCGCCGACCACCCGATCGGCCTGCTCGCCAAGCTGCGGTTCCGCGTCACCGTCAACACCGACAACCGCCTGATGAGCGACTGCACTCTGTCGAGCGAGTTCGCCGCGCTGGTCGAGACGTTCGGCTACGGGTGGGCCGACCTGCAGTGGTTCACGATCAACGCCATGAAGTCGGCGTTCATCGGGTTCGACGAGCGGCTCACGATCATCAACGAGCTGGTCAAGCCGGGTTACGCAGCCCTCACCGCGTAACCGGCTTCTGGGCCCAGGCGCTCTCGTCGACCGGGCTGAGCCGCTGCAACGGCTCCCACCACGCGCGATTCGCCGCGTACCAGCGGATGGTGTCCCGGACACCGGCCTCGAAGCCGATCTCCGGGCGCCATCCGAGCTCGCGGCCGATCCGCGTGGAGTCCAGCAGGTAGCGCCGGTCGTGCCCAGGCCGATCAGCCACGATCGACTTCCGCGACTGCGGCAGCGCCAGCTCGTCCAGCACCAGGTCCGCGATCTGGTCCACGCTCGCCTCGACACCTGTGCCCACGTGGTACGTCCGGCCGATCTCGCCCTCCTGCAGCACCGCGTCGATCGCCCGGCAGTGGTCCAGCACGTGGATCCACTCGCGGCGGTTGTCGCGCGCCGCGTAGATCGGCAGTTGTTCGCCGTCCAGCGCGCGGGTCGTGAACAGCGGCAACACGTTCTCCGGGAACTGCCGGGGCCCGTAGTTGTTGGCGCAGTTGGTGATCGTCACGGGCAGCTCGAACGTCTCGAAGTACGAGCGCACCGCGTGATCAGCGCCCGCCTTCGAGGCGTTGTAGGGCGTGCGCGGGCGGTAGGGCGACTCCTCGTGGAACGCCTCCGCGGCGTCCAGTGCGAGATCCCCGTAGACCTCGCACGTCGACACGTGGTGGAACCGCCGCACACCCGCGCGACGGCACGATTCGAGCAACGCTTGCGTGCCGAGGACGTTCGTGCGGAAGAACCGGCCGGGATCCAGCACGGCGAGGCTGTTGTGCGACTCGGCCGCGAAGTTCACGACGACGTCCACGCCCTCCACGTCGGCCGAGGCGATGTCCGCGTGCACGAACGGCACCTGAGCCGGCAGGTTGGTGCGCGTGCCGCGATAGGTCAGCGCGTCGAGTGCGATCACCTCGTCCGACGGGTGTTCGCGCAGCCAGTAGCGGGTGAAGTGCGAGCCGATGAACCCGGCCGCGCCGGTGACGAGCACGCGCATGAGTCAGTCCTCCGCTGAACGGATCGGTGCAACCCCAGGGGGCTCCGCGCCGGGCCAGCCGCGGAACTCCACCTCCAGCTGGAACCGGTGGCCCAGGTAGTGGTGCTCGGACAAGGCGATCGGCTGCTCAGCGGCGTCCAACGCGATGCGGCGCACCAGCAACACAGGAGTGCCGACCGCGACCCCGAGCAACGGGCCCACATCACCCGCCGCCACGGCAGCGATGCTCTGCCGCACCACGGCGATCTGATTTCCGTTGCGCCGCAAGGTTTCCCACGTTCCGGGCGACTCCGCGTCGGCACGGCTGACCGGCGCCGCCAACGCCAGCGGTACCCACTCGGTCACGACGTCCAGTGGCGAGGAACCGGTGCGCCGCAACGACCGCACGCGCAGCATCTCGCCCGCACCCAAAGTCAGGGCAACGCGAGAAGGCGCGGGCAGGTAGCCGTACTCGAGCACGGTCCGCACCAGCGAGACACCGGCATCGACCACAGCGGACCGCGCGTGCTGGAACGTGCCCAAAGCGAGCGGCTGCGCGAACGACGCCACGTACCAACCGGCGCCCTTCCGCGACGCCAGCAGGCCTTCTGAGCGCAGTTGTTCCAACGCGCGGCGCACGGTGACGCGGCTGACCTCGTAGCGGCGGCCGAGCTCGGCCTCACTCTCCAGAGCACCGGCCGGGCCGTAGTCGCCGAGCGTGATCCGAGAGCGCAGCTCGGCGGCGAGGCGCTGCGACCGAGTACCTATCATAAACTTGTATCATACAGATGTCGCGACCGGATGAAGTTCCGGAACGCGTTGACCGGTCAACGACAGCTGGTCGACAGGTACCGCTGGCACGCTGGGATTGCCGACGCCACAACGGTTTCAGCCCCAGAAAGAGTGATCAAATGCGCCCTGCACTGATTGCCGGCGGACTCGCCGCTCTCGCCTCGCTCGCGTTCGCCCTGCCCGCGAGCGCCGAAGGCGAGAACGCCGCGCTCTACAGCGGCAGCAACCTGTCCGGTTCCAAGTCCCCGGTCGACCTCGCGAGTGGCGAGTGCGTCAACCTGGCGTCACCGGTGCGTTCGGGCCTCAACATCTCGTCCGCCGACATCGACGCCTTCTACAGCGCGGACTGCTCCGGCAGCAGCTACTACGTCCTCGGCAGCCTGCACCAGGGCAACTTCCCGTTCGCCGTGGTGAGCTACCGAGTCCGCTAGCCCAAAACGATGAACGGCGCTTTTGTCCACCTCAAGTGGACAAAAGCGCCGTTCATCGTGCAAAGAGTCAGTTGGAGTTGAGGCGGTCCTCGAACTTGGCCTGCAGCTCGCGGAACTTGGCCACCTCGGCGTCGTACGGAGCGGACGGCGCGAGGCGCGTCGGGTCCGGCGACACGACGAACGACACCAGCCAGCCCAGCGACTCGGACGACGCCAGCGCGTCCTTCACGGACTCGTCGTCCGCCCACTCGCCGGCGTCCTCGAACAGTTCGACGGCGAGGTCGAGCTGCTGCGGGTCGAGGGCGTCGGGGCCTTCCTCCATGTCCTCGGCGATGCCGGTCAGCACGTAGACGTTGTCGTCTTCCACGTCGACGTCCAGCTCGCCGGCGGTGGCCTTGACCTTGACGTCGTTCCACGTCTCGACGTCGGCGAGGTCGTGGTCGTCGTTCTCGGCCACGAACCGGCTCAGTGCGCGCTGCGAGGTGAAGACCTCGATCTTGCCGCGGCGGCCCAGGAACACCGGGTCGTCGCCCAGGTAGCAGCGCAGCGTGTAGAACTCGCCGGCCGACGTGATGATCTTGATCGGGTCGATGCCTGCCTCGACCCAGAAGCCCGTGGGCTCGGCCTTCTCGCCCTCATCCGAGTCGTCGGAAGCGGGAGCCTCGACGGCGGCGGCCGCGGCGGTCTCGGCCTCGAGGGCGGCGAGCTCCTCCTGCGCGACGGCCAGTTCCTTCTCCGGGACCTCCGGCGTGTTCACGACGCCGTCGATCGCGTCGAGGACCTCGTCCCACTTGTCGGAGACGACCTCGGACAGCTCGTCCCACAGCTTCGCGCCGTCACGGCCGCTGAACGGCAGCGTGCCCTGCGGCAGCAGCGAGAAGCCCTCGGCGCTGTCGAGCACCTCGTGGACCTTCTCCAGGTCGCACACGTCCGCGAGTGCGCGCACGATCGCGATGACATCGGCGAGCTCACCGATCGTCCAGGTGTCCGGGTCCTCGGCGATCAGCTCGGGCACGCCGACGAGGTCGAACTGGTGGTTGTCGTCCGGCGAGAGGTCCGCGACGCCCAGCGACGGCACGACCGGCCACGCAGGGTGATCGGTGAGGTCGTGCTCCTCCGCGGTGCGGACGAAGGCGGCGAGATGCGCGGCGTCGGGGAAGACGAACAGGTCTTCCTCGTCGCCGAGGAACGCCTCCCACTCCTCGCCCTTCTCGCGCCAGCGGGGTGCCCACAGCGTGACGACGTCACCCTGCGTCAGCCCCAGCTCGATGGGGACGATGTCCTGCGCCATCCTGACCTCCCGGTCACGCCTGCCTGATGCCGTGGGCGAGCCTAACGGTGCTGATCACCGGCGCCCAAAGGGGTTCTCGAAGAACGCGTCCTCGTCGGGGTCTTCGACGACGGGCGTCCTGGGCCGCCGCTCCTGAGCTGCCTCGGGAGCTGCGGATTTCGGGGGGACGACGGGGTTCCACGTCGACCGGAAGGGTGAGTCTCCCACGATCGACTCGACGTCGATCGCCATTCCGTCACCCAGTGCCAGTGCCATCCGGTTGAAGCTCGTCTGCACGGCCGCGTTGGTCGCGAGCCGCACGGTCTCGGTGACGACCTCGCCGACCGGCCGCGCGCCCTGCTGGAGCAGCGCCGGGTGCAGGTGCAGGGCCTTGATCTCGCCTTTCGCGGACGCCGTGACCATGCACAGCCCGTTCGGGTGCTCGACCGTCTCCGCGGTCCGCGCGAGATCCTGCCGCAGCTGCTCGGTGGCCTGCATGCGCTCTTCGTTCACCGCCGCCACCCGAACTCGTCCTCGTCCTGCTCACGTGCGAAGCCCAGCGCCGTCAGCTCGCGCGGGTCGACCACGCGCTCCAGCGTCTGGTGCAGTCTGCCGGACGCGTTGCGCTGCGCTTTCTCGGCGATGCGCATGATCTCGGCGGCCAGCCCCTGCGGCCCCATCCGCAGCGCCGCCGCGCTCACCGCGATCTGCTGCGGCGGACCACCGGGCGTGGCGACCACCGTCACCGCGCCGTCCGGTGAGGACGCTCGTCCCGTGATGGGACCACTGCGCGCGACGTGCTCGGACACGGCCTGCTCGACATCGCGCACCTTCCTCGCGGCGCGCTCGACGTCGTCGTCCACCTGATCACCCCCTACTGCGACAGTGTGCCGCATGTTCCTGCGTTCGGTCGTGCTGTTCGCTCTTGCCGCCCTCATGGAGATCGGCGGCGCCTGGCTCGTGTGGCAGGGCGTGCGGGAGTCGAGGGGCTGGCTGTGGATCGGCGGCGGGGTGATCGCGCTGGGCGTCTACGGCTTCGTCGCGACGCTGCAGCCCGATGCGAACTTCGGCCGGATCCTCGCGGCGTACGGGGGCGTCTTCGTGGCCGGGTCGCTGGCCTGGGGCGTGGTCGTGGACGGCTTCCGCCCTGATCGCTACGACGTGATCGGCGCTCTGGTGTGCCTGGCCGGGGTGGCAGTGATCATGTACGCGCCGCGATAGCCGTTTCCAGGAGTGTCGTGAGCTCGGCCGCGATGTCGTCGAGCGGCTGGATGCCGCGCTGGGCCCGGCACATGACGACGGCCCCCTCGGCGGCCGCGATGACCAGCGTGGCGAGCTGTGCGGCCCGGTGCGCGTCGACGCCGTGCTCCTCCAACGACGCGGCCAGCTGCTTCGACCACGCCCGGAACGCCTCGGCGGACGCTTTGAGCGCCTCGGGGTGGTCCGCTTCCTCGACCGCCACGGCCAGCACCGGGCAGCCGGCCTTGAAGTCGTTGCCCGCCAGGACCTCCCGCCACAACGCCAAGAAGGCCGTGACCCCCTCCGCCGGCCCCTGGCGCAGCTTCTCGGCGAGCACCTTCGTGACGATCTCCTCGGACAGCCGCACGGCCTCGGCGGCGAGCTGGTCCTTGCCGCCGGGGAAGTAGTGGTACGTCGACCCGAGTGGCGTGCCCGCGTGCTTGGCGACCTCCCGGATGCTGGTCGCATTGAGACCGCGACGCCGCATCATGTCGGCGGCACCGGCGACGATCTGCTGTCGGGACATGGACACCTCACTGGCTATAACGGTCGTCATAGGATAGCTTGCCGGTGGATATAACAGTCGTTATAGAGGGGTTCAAAGCCATGCCGATGATCGAACTGACCGCACCTGCCGGATCGCTGACCGAGGCCGGCCGCAAGTCGGTGCAGCGCGACCTCGCCACGCTGCTGCTGAAGTGGGAGGGCGCGCCGGACAACGACTTCTTCCGCTCGGTCGCCTGGACCTACCTGCACGAGCTGCCGGAGGGCGCGCAGACGACCGCGCTGGACGACGCGCCGCGGTTCCGGGTGGACGTGACGGTTCCGGCGGGCGCGCTGTCCGACCGGCGCAAGGCGGGGCTGATCCAGGAGGCGACGGCGCTGGTGCTCGAGGCCGCCGGGCTGCGGGAGAGCGACGCGATCCGGGTGTGGGTGCTGATCCACGAGCAGCCGGAGGGGACCTGGGGAGCGGGTGGTCAGGTCGTGAAGATCGCCGAGCTACGCGAGATCGCCGAGCAGGGCTGATCTCCCGGGCGGCCTGAACTCCACCCCCACGCGTCTCCTCACTCACGGGCCGGCCGGCCCCTCTACCTGCAGTGCAATGTTTCTTCAACACCCGTCTGGAAGCCTCTGGCATCACGGGGGAAGACACCGCCCAGCCTGGGGGGCTGGGCGGTGGCACACGCACTGGGGGAGTTTTGCCGACCGCATTGAGGGCCGTGGTGCTCGCTTTGGTCCTGACCACACCGGCCGCGCTGACGAGCTGCACGTCGGGCTGCGGCTACACCATCTCGGCCGCACCGGTGACGATCACCACCGACGACTTCGAGCTGGAGGCCACCGTCAGCCGCGACGGCGTCCCGGCAGGGGGCGCCGTCGTGGAGTTCTCCGCGACGAGCGAGCGGGCCACCACGAGGTTCGGCGACACCAAGACCGGGCCCGACGGCGTCGCGAGGCTGAAGTCGAAGGGACCGCGGACCGACTGGACCGGGTACCGGGTGAGCGTCTACTTCATCCCGCCCGATCCGGTGCCGGACTGCGCCTCCGACGTCGTGGTGCCGCTGCGCGTCGAGAATCAGCCCGTCGGGCGGTAGAAGCCGTAGAACGACATCCCGCTGTTCGTCGTGCGGATCTTGCCGACCTGCACCGGGTCGCCGGCTTCGACCATCTGGCCGTTGCCGATCACCATCGCCACGTGCCCCTCCCACACCACGAGGTCGCCGGGCAGCACCTGGTCCGCGGGCACGGACGCGCCCATCGCCTGCGACGAAGCGGGACGCGGGATGTCGAAGCCCGCGTTCTTGTAGGCCCACTGCGTCAGGCCGGAGCAGTCGGTGCCCTGCGGCGGGTTCGCGCCGCCCCACACGTACGGCGTTCCCAACGCGGAAAGCGCGTTGCGGACTGCCTTCGCGGCGGTCTCGTTCGGCGCCTCGGCACTGCTGCCGTCGGGCAGGTTCACGCCGACGCCGGTGCCGGGCTGCGGGGGAATCGCGACGGGGAGCCGGGGGCCGTGACCGCCGCCACCGCCTCCTCCACCGCCCGAGCCGCCACCACCGCCACCGCCCCCGCCGGAACCTGAACCGGAGCCAGAGCCGGACGAGGAACCGGACTCCTGCTTCTTGGTGTCGGAGGCGCCGGCCGTGGAGGTCATGCCGCCTTCGTCACCGCCGAGCGGCTCGCCGAGCTTGCCCAGCGCGCCCAGATCGGGTTTCTGCAACCCGTTCAACTGCCCGACCAGCTGCGTGAGCTGGTCGCGGACTTTCTGCAGCTCGGCGGAAGTCTTTCCCTGGTAACCGGAAGCCATCCCGGCGAGGTCGGCCAGCGCGGCCAGCACGATCCCGGGACCGGCCACCATCGAGGCAGCCACCGCGGCGGAGAGCTTCGGCGTCGCCTTCGAGGTGAACTCGTCGATCAAGCCCTGGATCGCGGTACGCCCGCCGGTCACCGCGGAGACACCGGACGAAGCCGCGGTCTTGATCGCGGAAGCGTTGGAGGACAACGTGGTCGCGGCCGACGCGAAGGTCGCCACCCGGCCGGTGAAGGCGTTGGCCTTCTCGCCGCTCCACGTGTTCAGCACGGCCGTGGAGGCCGACGAGTGCCGCGTTCCCAGGTCCGTCACGGCGGTCTGGGCGCGGCCGAACGCGTCGCCTGCCCTCGTGGCGCCGCCGGTGTCGCCGTCCAGTTTGGCCAGATCTTCTTTCATGGGCGCGATGAACGCGCTCAGGAGTCCTTCGACGCTCATGCACGCGCCGCCTTGTTCAGCGAGGCCTTGTTCGCGTCCTCCTGGGCGATGTACGCCTCACGGGCCTTCGAAACGGCGGTGCCGAGACCGGAAAGGCCGCTCGAAGCCGCCTTCAGGGCGTCCAGCTGCGCCTGCGCGGCGGTCTGGAACGCGGCGTTCAACCCCACCTCGTTGCCGATCTTGCCGAAGCAGTCGCCCGGCAGCGCCGTGGTGCCGTTCAACGTGCCGGTGCCGACCGCGCCCACCTCGGCAGCCAGACCGGTCACCGCCGACGCGTATCCGGTCAAGGCGTCGAGGTCGACCTTGAGACCCTGTTCCGCCATCTGAAAGCTTCTTCCCCCAGTAGTGACCTGTTCGCCTTGATCCTGCCCCGATGAGCGGTACCTCGCCCGACGTTCCGCCAAGATCATGGAGCAGTGGGTGTGATCGAGCACTGGAACCGGATCCTGGCATGGCTGGCGGAGCACGCTCCGGCCACCCGCGCCGTGCTGCGTCCGAGGTACGACGCGCTGCCGGAGCTTCGGGTTCCGATCGATCTCCAGATGTGGTGGAGCGTCTACGGAGGCACGGAAGAGGGCTTGTTCGCCGAGATCCTGCCGCCGTTCTACACGCCGCTGGGCGCCGACCGCGCGTTCGTGCTCAGGGAGACCCACACGAGCAAGACCGCCGACGGTTCCGAGGCCGGTTCGCCGACGGCCGGCTTCCACCCCGAGTGGCTGCCGATCGCGTTCGACGGCACTGGTGACGTGCTCGCCGTGGACCTGAGGCCCGGTGTGCTGCGCGGCTGCGTGGTCGAGTGGGACCAGGAGCGCAACGAGATGATCAAGCCGGAGTGGACGTCGATCGTCGAGATGTTCGACCAGGTCGCGACGGCGCTGGAGACGCGCAGCGCGGTCGGCCACTGCTTCCCCGAGATCAACACCGCGGGCGAGCTGGGCTGGCGGACGAGCTAGACGCGTTCCAGAATCCCCAGGCTGATCAGGCCCTCGACGATCTGGTCGACGCCGAGCGCCGCGAGCAGCACGCCGAGCACGCGCGACAGCACCCAGGCGTAGGTCATCTTCATCCAGCGCATCGCGATGCCGAGCAAGGCGATCGCGGCCAGGTCGAGCGCGATCACCGCGGCGAACCCACCGGCGAGCACGAACGTCGTCTCGATCGACTTCGTGTCCGAGAGCAGGAACAGGTACGCCAGCGCCACGGGGTTCGCGTAGTAGGCGGTCGCCAACTCGTGCGTGCCACCCGTCTCGTCGTGCGTCGGCTCTTGCTTGCGGCCGAGCACGAGGTCCAACGCGTGCACGAACAGGATCACGCCGCTGGCCAGGTACAACGAGCCTTCGCTGATGTGGAAGATCGAGAGCAGCAACCGCCCGGCCACCACCACGAACAGACCGACGCCCAGCGCGATCGCGGTGGAGGTGAACGCCACCCGCCACCGCGTCCGGGAGTCGGCGCCCTCGGTGTCCATCAGGAACGCCAGGAGGATCTTCGGCGGGCCGACCACGGCGACGAGGATGCTGAACGCCT
>JAVXWK010000303.1:0-3460 GCA_032230575.1 Pseudonocardiales bacterium
GTCGCGCTGGGGCTGGAGATCGCGGAAGACGGCGTGATCACCCCGCACCTGCTCGACCACGCCGACGCGCCACCGCAGGTCGTGAAGCACCTGTGGCACCACCTCGCGCGGTTCGGCTACAGGTAGGTCGCGGCCAGCTGCCGCACCACGTCCGTGACGTGCGCGCGCAGCTCCGGAGGTGAGAGCACCTCGACCTCGCCACCCATCCGCAGCAGCATCCCGGCCGCGTGCCCGATCGACTCGATCGGAATCGTCACCCGCACCCACTCGCCCTCGTCCACCGCGGACTCCGACGCTGCCCGCGCGACCACCGGCAGGACGTTCGACGCGAACGACTCGAAGCCACGCGCGGTCAGCCGGATCACTGCCTCGCCGGTGTACTGACGAGCCTGGAAGTCCTCCAGCGACTCCGCCCAGTACGCCGCCAGATCAAACCCATCGGGTCGTTCGAACGTCGAGTCCAGCACCGTGACGGCCTGCATCTGCGACACCCGGTACGTGGAGATCCGCGACGAACCCTGCGCGACCAGGTACCAACGCCCAGCTTTGAGCACGAGCCCCAACGGCCGCAGCACCCGGAGCACCTCCTCCGGGGCCTGCCAGCGCCGATACGAGACCTCCAGCAGCCGCGATCTCCACACCGCGTCCGCCACGAGCTCCAGGAACGGCGAGCGCTCCGGGTCGTAGTACCAGGCAGGCGCGTCCAGGTGGAACCGCGACGCCATCCGCGAGGCCCGGTCGCGCATCGACGACGGCAGCGCGGCCATCAGCTTGAGCTGCGCCGCCGACACCGCGTCCCCGAGGCCCAGCTCGGCCGCCGGACCCGGCAACCCGGCCAGGAACAGCGACTCCGCCTCCTGCTCGGTCAGCCCGGTCAGCCGCGTGCGGTAGCCGTCGAGCAACTGATACCCGCCGGCCGGCCCCGCGTCGCCGTACAACGGCACGCCAGCGGCGTGGAGGGACTCGACGTCGCGGTAGATCGTGCGGATCGACACCTCCAGCTCGTCGGCCAGAGCCTGCGCGGTCATCCGCCCCTTGGTCTGCAGCAACAGCAGCAAGGACACCAACCGGCTCGCACGCATGCGAAGACACTGCCACAGGTTGTCAGGGTTAGCTCATACGTTCGACGCATGGCTTTCTACGACAAGCACCTGACGGTGAAGGAACCGCTGGTCATCGCGGGCCGGCACGTCAAGCGCTACGAGGTCGTCACGCCCGGCCTCGAGATCACCGACGACATCCGCGCGGCCGCCTACGGGTTCCTGCCCACGATCTACCCCGACTTCGACGACCCGACGCCGCCCGCCACGGTCACGGTGCTGCACCGCAGTGCCGCGGGCATGTACCTCAACGCCTACAACTGGGTCTGGGACAACGTGCTGCACTGCCGCACCGCCGTGTCCGGTGACCAGCCGTTCCTCGGCTCCACCGACCCCGACCTCACGCACTTCAGCGTCATCCCCAAGGACCTCATCGGCTGCGTGTGGGAGCTGCCGCCGCTGTCGTACGAACGCGACGCGTGGGTGCGGCACGTGCTGGAGCCCGACGAGCCCGACTTCGACTCGTACCTCAAGGACACGATGGCGGAAGGCTTGGTGGGCAGATGAAGGACTGGCAGGGCGCGCCGTCACGCTGAAATCGGGTGGACGGGGTGGTTACGGTCGCAGACATGACCACCCCGGAGTCCGTTGTGCGCGTGCTGGCCGAACCGTCGAGGCTGAAGGCGTTCGCCGCCGTCGTCCTCGGCGCGGGAACGCTCGCCGACATCGCCGCCACGTCCGGGCTCAAGGTCAAGGACGCCGGCATCGCACTGCTCAAGCTCCGCGAAGCCGGGCTGGTCGAGGGCGACTCCGCCCGGCCCGCCGACCTCAAGCCGCTCGCCGCCACGCTCACGGAGTCGATGCCCGCGGACGGGCTCGCACCGTTCGTGCGTGGCGACAAGCTCATCTCGCTGCCGGTCGCGCACGAACGCCGCCGCAAGATCCTGGAGCACGTCGCGTCGAACGCCTTCACCCCGCAGACGTACTACGAGGAGAAGGAGATCAACGAGCGTCTCCAGGCGTGGTGCGACGGGGGAGAGATCGACCACGTGACCATCCGCCGCTACCTCGTGGACTTCGGGCTCTTGGAGCGCGGGGGAGGGCTCTACCAAGCCCAGCCCTTGCCGCTGTAGAGCGCGGCCGGGGCCCCTACCCCCTGCCGATGTAAGGCATCGTCGTGGCCATCACGGTCATGAACTGCACGTTCGCGTTCAACGGCAGCTGAGTCTGGTAGAGCACCGCGTCGGCGACGTGCCGCACGTCGAACGTCGGCTCCGGCTTGGTCTCGAAGTTCGCCTGCAGCACGCCCTGACCCATGCGCGCGGTCATCTCCGTCGCCGCGTTGCCGATGTCGATCTGCCCGCACGCGATGCCGAACGCCCGGCCCTCCAGCGACAACGTCTTGGTCAGCCCGGTCATCGCGTGCTTGGTCGCGTTGTAGGCCACCGCGTGCGGGCGCGGCACCGACGCCGAGATCGAGCCGTTGTTGATGATCCGGCCACCACCAGCGGCTTTCATCACCTTGAACGCCTCACGCGCGCACAGGAACGCACCAGTCAGGTTCACCCCGACGACCTTCTCCCACGCGCTGAGGCTGAACTCCTCGATCGGCGTGGCCCGGACGTTCGTGCCCGCGTTGTTGAACAACACGTCCACGCGGCCCCACTTCTCCACCACCGCCTCGAACAGCGCGACGACCGAGTCCTCATGCGACACATCGATTGGTACAACGAACGCCGTGTCGGGAAAGCCCTCTCCCGTCTCCCGCAACGCGTCCTCGCGCCGCCCGGCCAGCGCCACCTGGAAACCCGCCGCCAGCAGGGTTCGCGCCGCCGCACGACCCACGCCGGAACCCGCTCCTGTCACGACCGCGACCGCCATCGGTGATCTCCCCTCGATTCAGCGATTGCCCTCAGTGTCCCGTGTGGAGTAATTACCTTGCGTGGAGTGCGAAGAGGACACCTGCCTGCTCTGCGCGGGCTCGGGCACCATGTCGTGGCAGCAACCCGTTCCCGGCCCGGAAGGCCTTGTGCTGCACGAGATGTCGCACCCCTGCCCCCGTGGTTGCTCGGGCTGGTGGAGGCTCCCGCACGGCGACCGCGGAGGCATCGTCCCAGGTGTTGTCGCAGGCAATGTGGCCCGTGCCAACGAGATTCCGGCCGGACCGTCCACCCCGGTCTGATCACCGAGGGTGAACGATGGGGGTCACCCATTATTGCCGTGGGGGTCCCTGCTTGGCGGCTGCGTCCACTTGGAGTAGAGGCGGACACTGATCCTCTGTGAAGGAGTGCAGCCGTTGCCATGGTTCTGGACTCAACGAGGACCGGACCGCCTGCCGTGTGTGCGGTGGGCTCGGTCAGGTCCCCGACCGGTAGCCGAGGCTATTTTCTCGTCATCAGAGTCGGGCCGAGGATGCGTCG
>JAVXWK010000313.1:0-7563 GCA_032230575.1 Pseudonocardiales bacterium
ACTCCGCGCACGCTAGCGCCGATCGGCCGCTCCCCGGTAGGACGCGCCGGTCAGGTCACCGGCTCGGGTTCACGCTGTTCCACTCGAAGCCCGCGACGTTCCAGCCGCGGTTGCCGTCGGGTGTGCCGGGGCTGCCGATCCAGTACACGCCCGCCACGATGAAGAGCACGGCCAGAGCGATGGGGAATCTGCGTGCCATGGGTTTCCTCCTTTCCGTTGTGCGGAGCGACCCATGGTCGGGGGACAGGCTGGGGACAGGTCCCGACCCTGACGCTGATCACTGCGCTTCCGGCTAGACTCGCCCACTTTCAGGCGATTCGGCCCAGCGCGTCGAACCTGTGTTCGATAGGATGTGACGGTGGTGAACCGGCTCGAACAGGCTGCGCTGCTGCTCGCACTCCGCGACAGCGAGCGTGGCTGGGCTGACGTCACGAACGCCGTGGAAGAAGCCGGTTCGGCCCTGTCCGTGCTCGAGTCTCTGCTCACTCCCGACCAACCCGCGCTGGACCACATCGCCCCTGATGTGACCGGCCGGCTCGAACTGATCGAGAAGGAGATCGGGTCCTGGGCTGAAGAGGGGATCCACCTGGTCACCGTGCTCGACGAGCAGTACCCGGTCCAGCTGCTCATGGTTCACCAGCGCCCTCCTTTCCTTACCTGCCAGGGTTTTCTCGACCCCGCGGACCAGTTCGGCGTCGCCGTCGTCGGCAGCAGGGCTGCCAGCGCGCGCGGCCTTCACATCACTCGTGAGATCGCGACAACGCTGACCAAGCACGACATCACGGTCTTCAGCGGACTGGCCGCGGGTATCGACACCGCGGCGCATCGAGCTGTTGTGGACGCTGGAGGCCGAACGGTGTCAGTGGTCGGCGCGGGCCTGCGCCGCTGCTACCCGGCGGAGAACGCGGATCTCCAGCAGGAGATCGCCAGGACAGGGGCCGTGATCTCGCAGTTCTGGCCGGACGCCGGTCCCGCGAAGCACCACTTCCCGATGCGCAACGCCGTCATGAGTGGTTGCAGCGTCGCGACTGTCGTCGTGGAGGCGGGCGAGCACAGCGGCACTCGGATCCAGGCGCGCCTCGCGCTGGAGCACGGTCGGCACGTCTTCCTGCTCCCTGAGGTCGTGGACGGCACAACGTGGGGTCGCGAGATGGCGGAGCGGCCGAACACGACCGTCTTGGAGGGGCCTGACCACCTGCTGCGCGTGCTGGACGAGCTGCGCGCTGGAGTCCCGGACCTGATCGACCTCTGACGTGAGCCCTGGCAGCCGGA
This sequence comes from Pseudonocardiales bacterium, assembly GCA_032230575.1. Taxonomy (GTDB): domain Bacteria; phylum Actinomycetota; class Actinomycetes; order Mycobacteriales; family Pseudonocardiaceae; genus Lentzea. The sequence goes on from JAVXWK010000313.1 coordinate 1,273, forward strand.
TTCTCGACCGCTACCGCAACTTTCTGGTTCCGCCACCTGCTCGCGGACCGAACGTGTGCGTGACGTGCCGTCGCACGACGAACGGGTTCACCCGCTGCTGGCAGTGCAACCAGCATTTCACCGAGTTCGGCGCGGAGCTCGCGGACGAAGTCGTGCCTGTTTCGCTGGCGGAGAAGGACAAGCAGCTGGCCCGCGTCCTCTCCCAGTACAAGAACAGCAAGTTCGCCGAGGTGCGGCGGCACCTCACCAACGAGCTGGCCTATGTCCTCGCGACCTTTCTTGCCCGGCACGAGGACTGCTTGGGCGAGTTCGATCTCGTGACAGTCTTGCCCAGCTCACAGGGCCGGAAACCGCCGCTGACCGACGTTGTCGGCAGGCGGATCAGCCTGACCAGCAGACGATTTGCCGAGTCGCTTCTCACGCGATGTGAGAACGACCGAAAGATGCGGCCGGCCTGCTACGAAGTGACCGTCGATGTCCGTGGACGCGGCGTTCTGCTCATCGACGACACGTGGACCTCGGGGGCGAGCCTGCAGTCTTCGGCGGTGGCGATGAAGCGTGCCGGAGCCGCGCGCGTGGTCGGCCTGGTCATCGGTCGGCACCTCGACGAACCGTGCGTCGGCGAGCCGTTCGACTGGGATGAATGCTGTCTGTGCGGGCAGGTCTGACCAGCGACAGCAGAAGTTGGGCTCAGACGTTCAGGCGGCTACGGGTGCTATCGCTGCCCAGCGATGCGGTCCTAGCGTGGCGCTCATGACGCAACGAGTTGCTGTGGTCACCGGCACGGCGCAGGGCATGGGGCTGCGGATCGCGGACGTGCTGCGCGAGGACGGGTTCGCCGTCGTCGGGTTCGACCTGCAGGAGAGCAAGGACGGGATCGTCGGCAACGTCGCCAGCGCCGAGGACGTCCAGCGCCTGACCGATCACGTCGTGAGCACCCACGGACGGGTGGACGTGCTGGTCAACAACGCGGGGATCGCCGGCATCGTGCCGTTCGAGGACACCAGCCTCGAGCAGTGGGAGCGGATCATGGCGGTCAACCTGACCGGGCCGTTCCTGCTCACCAAGGCACTGGGCAAGATCATGCTCGCGCAGAACTCGGGCAGCGTCGTCAACATCGCGAGTGTCGCCGGGCTGCAGGGGGTGGCGGACCGGGCCGCGTACAACACGACCAAGCACGGGCTGATCGGGCTGACGCGCACGCTCGCCGTCGAGTGGGGCGGGCGGGGGATCCGCGTCAACGCCGTGTGCCCCGGCTGGGTCAAGACCGAGATGGACGTCGAGTCGCAGGCCGGTGGCTACTACGTCGACGAGGACATCACGAACCACGTGCCGGCCAACAGGTTCGCCGCGCCGGACGACATCGCGCAGGCCGTGAGGTTCCTGGCGAGCGACAACTCCCGGTACATCAACGGCGTCGCGCTGCCCGTCGACGGCGGGTGGACCGCGGACGGCAGCTGGCAGAAGCTGCGGCTCTCGAAGCGCTGAACGGCGTCTGCAAGTACCGCCGACTCGAAGTCGGCGGTACTTGCGGACGACAGATCACTCGCCGCGGATGAAGGCCTCGACGGCTGCGTGGGCCTCGGAGTCCGAGTACTGCTCGGGCGGGGACTTCATGAAGTACGACGACGCCGAGAGGATCGGGCCGCCGATGCCCCGGTCCAGGGCGATCTTCGCCGCGCGGACCGCGTCGATGATGATGCCCGCGGAGTTCGGCGAGTCCCAGACCTCGAGCTTGTACTCCAGGTTCAGCGGCACGTCACCGAACGCGCGGCCTTCCAGGCGCACGTAGGCCCACTTGCGGTCGTCGAGCCACGCCACGTAGTCCGACGGGCCGATGTGGACGTTGTCCTTGCCGATGTCGCGGGACAGCTGCGACGTCACGGACTGCGTCTTGGAGACCTTCTTGGACTCCAGGCGCTCGAGTTCCTTCATGTTCAGGAAGTCCATGTTGCCGCCCACGTTCAGCTGCATGGTGCGGTCGAGCTGGACGCCGCGGTCCTCGAACAACCGAGCCAGCACGCGGTGGGTGATGGTGGCGCCGACCTGGGACTTGATGTCGTCACCGACGATCGGCACGCCGGCCGCACGGAACTTCTCCGCCCACTCCGGGTCCGACGCGATGAAGACCGGCAACGCGTTGACGAACGCCACACCGGCGTCGATGGCGCACTGGGCGTAGAAGCGGTCAGCGTCCTCGGAGCCCACCGGCAGGTACGAGACGAGCACGTCGACCTCGGCGTCACGAAGAGCCTGAACGACGTCGACCGGCTCGAAGTCGGACTCCTCGATCGTCTCCCGGTAGAACCGGCCGAGCCCGTCGTAGGTGTGCCCGCGCTGCACGACGACGCCCAGCGGCGGCACGTCCGCGATCTTGATCGTGTTGTTCTCGCTGGCCAGGATCGCTTCGGCGAGATCGACACCGACCTTCTTGGCGTCCACGTCGAACGCGGCCACGAACTCGACATCGCGCACGTGGTAGTCGCCGAACTGCACGTGCATCAGGCCGGGCACGCGGGTGTTCGGGTCAGCGTCCGCGTAGTAGTGGACGCCCTGCACCAGCGACGCCGCGCAGTTGCCAACCCCGACGATGGCCACTCGAACGGTGCGGCGGTTTCCGCCCATTGCCGAGTCCTCCTTGATCAACGGTGAGTACTACTCGTCCTGCTCGGACTTTTCGTGCGCGATGAGCTCGTTGAGCCACCGCACCTCGCGCTCCGTGCTTTCCAGGCCCTGCCTGTGCAGCTCACGGGTGTAGCGGTCGATCTGTTCGCTCGTGCGCGTGAGCCGCTCGCGCAGCCCCTCCCTGCGTTCTTCGACACACCGCCGCCGACCTTCCAGGATGCGCATCCTGACGTCGGCCGGCGTGCGCGAGAAGAACGCCAGGTGGACTCCGAACGAGTCGTCGTCCCAGGTCTGCGGACCCGCGTTGGCGAGGAGATCGGCGAACCGCTCCTTGCCTTCCGGTGTCAGCTCGTAGACCTTGCGCGCCCGACGTCCCCAAGAAAGAGCCGACTCCTCCGGCCCTTCCTCCACGATCAGGCCCGCCCGTTGGAGTCGCCGCAGTGTTGGGTACAGCGATCCGTAGGAGAACGCGCGAAACGCTCCGAGCAGGTCGTGCAAGCGCTTGCGCAGCTCGTAGCCGTGCATGGGCGCCTCGTGCAGCAGGCCGAGCAGCGCGAACTCGAACACGAGTCACCTCCTCGCACCTGCACCGATAGGTGAGGTGATTATATCGCCGCGATACATCGATGGTCCCTCTCAAGTGTGGGATGTGGCACACCGTCATATCGCGCCGGACCCCGCTGCCCTGAACGGCCCATCATCGGAAAGCGGTCGGCACGTACTCTGGTCACGTGTTGACCCAACGGCAGGTGGTGGACTACTCGCTGCAGCGGCGTGCGCTGCTGGCGGAGGTCTACTCGGGCCGGACGGGCACCATGGAGGTCTGCGACGCGTCCCCGTACCTGCTGCGAGCTGCGAAGTTCCACGGTACGCAGACAGAAGTGCCTTGCCCCGTGTGCCGCAAGGAACCCCTCACCAACGTGTCTTGGGTCTACGGTGACGAGCTCAAGCACGCGACCGGCTCGGCGCGGACACCTGAAGAACTCGTGAAGATGGCAACCCTCTTCGAGGAGTTCACCGTGTACGTCGTTGAAGTCTGTCGCACATGCAGTTGGAACCACCTGGTGCAGTCATACGTCCTGGGGAAGCGTGGGCTGGAAAAGCCACGCAGGAGGACTGCGGCGGAATGACCCACAGGTGACACTGCTCCGAATGAAGTACGACCACCGAACCGCGTGCTGATGCGCGCCGGTCTGGGAGGCCTTTTCACGTGAACGACCAGCATGATGACCGACAGCGCGGAGGCGAGCCGCAGTGGCCGACCGGGGACGACCCGGACGGCGGCGGCACGAGACGCGATGTCCCGAATCAGCCACGACCGGGCACACCGCCCGGCGGTTTCGCACGCCCTCCCCAGGGTGGCACGCCACCCGGTGGTTTCCCACAGCAGCAGCCACCACGCCGCCCGAACGGACCAGGCGGTCCTCAGGGCGGGCCGCAGGGTGCGCCTGGTGGACCCCAGGGCGGTCCAGGCCGTCCGCAGGGTCCCGGCGGCCCGCAGGGTGGCCCTGGCGGCCCCGGCAGCCGTCCCCCGACGCCTCCCGGTGGCATGCCGATGGCACCGCCTCCCGGTGGCCGGCGTCCCGGCGGACCGGGCGGACCGGGCGGACCCGGCGGTCCTGGTGGCCCCGGCGGTCCCCAGGGCGGTCCCGGCCGTCCTGGCGTGCCCCCGCGCAACCCCGGTGAGGAGCGGACCACGCAGCTGCCACCGGTCAACCGGCCGACGCAGCGCGAACCCGATCTGCTGACCCACCGCGAGCCGGACGACGAGTTCCTGCTGGCCGGCGGCGTCGGCGACGAGGACGAGTACTACGACGACGAGCCGGAGCTCACCGAAGAGGAGGAGCGTCGTCTGCGCAAGAAGAAGATCTGGAAGCGCGTCCGGATCGGCGCGTTCATCTTCATCGGCCTGATGATCCTGGGCCCGGTGATCGCGATCGCGGTCGCGTACCCGCTGGTCGAGTGGCCGCGCCCGGACGAGGTCGCCGCCAGTCAGGACAAGACGGTCACGCTGCTCTACTCGGACGGCTCCGAGATGGGCAAGATCTCCTCACCCGGTCAGAACCGCACGATGCTGACGTACGAGGAGATCCCCGAGAACGTCAAGCACGCGGTGCTGGCGGCCGAGGACGCGAACTTCTACGACAACCCCGGCTTCGACGCCAAGGCCATCCTGCGCGCGGCCTGGTTCCAGGTGACCAGCGGCTCCGGCGGTGGCTCCGGTCTGACGCAGCAGTACATCAAGAAGGCCAGCGGCAACGAGGACCCGACGCTCACGCGTAAGTTCACCGAGCTCGTCAAGGCCTACAAGATGAGCAACGAGTCGGACCACAACACGATCCTCACCGCGTACCTCAACACGGTGTACTTCGGTCGTGGCGCGAACGGCTTCAAGGCCGCGGCGCAGGTGTACTACAAGAAGGACATGAAGGACCTCACTCCTTCCGAGGCGGCGCTGATCGCGGCCATGATCCAGACGCCCTCCTGGTCGGAGGACAAGGAGTACTCCCAGAAGCAGTGGAAGTACGTCCTCGGCCAGATGCGCGACAAGAACTGGATCGACCAGGCCTACTACGACGCGCAGGAGTGGCCGACGCCGGTGCCGTTCGGCGAGTCCCAGCCGGGCGGGCTCGAGGGCCCGCTCGCTCGGGTGAGCCAGCAGGTCCAGAACGAGATGGACGCCGAGATGGTCGGCATCACGATGGAGAAGGCGCAGAAGGTCGGCGTCACCATCCAGACGACCATCGACCCGAAGATGCAGCAGGCGGCGACCGACGCGGTGAACACCGTGATGGAGGGCCAGGATCCGGAGCTGCGCACGTCGCTCAGCGCGATCGACCCCCAGTCCGGAGCGGTCAAGGCCTACTACCCGGGCAAGGACGGCCTGCAGGGCATCGACTACGCCAAGGGCACGATCCAGGAGGCCGGCTCGTCGTTCAAGCCGTTCGACCTGGTCGCCGCGCTGAAGATGGGCAAGGGCATCGGTGACGTTTACGACGCCACGCCGCGCACGATCGCGGGTGTGCCGATCCGCAACGCGGGCAACACCACCTGCGGCAAGCAGTGCCCGATCAAGCAGGCGATGAAGGAATCGCTCAACACCGTCTTCTACGAAATGGTCGCCGCCAACAACGGCACGGGCACCAAGGCCGTCGCGGACGCCGCGCACGCGGCAGGTATCCCCAAGACCGTGCAGGTCAACGGCAAGACGCAGGAGACGCTGATCGGTGAAGGCGGCAACCCGCCGAGCGCCGGTATCGCCATCGGCGCCGACGCCGCCCAGGTGCGACCGTTCGACATGGCGTCGGCGTTCGCGACGTTCGCCGCCCGCGGCATGTACCGCGAGCCGTTCTTCATCACGAAGGTCCAGGGCCCGAACGGCGACATCCTCTACCAGCACGTGGACAAGGCAGTGCCCGCGTTCGACCCGGTCGACGAGAAGAGCCGCGACATCGCGGACAACGTCACCGAGACGCTCAAGGACATCCCGGGCTACTCGAGGATCCCGTGCGCGAACAACCGCGAGTGCGCCGGCAAGACCGGTACGCACGAGCTCGCCGGCAGCACCGACCAGAACTCGAAGGCGTGGATGGTCGGCTACACGCCCCAGCTCTCCGCCTCGGTCTGGATGGGCAAGGACCAGGGCAACGTGGCGATCAAGAACAA
>JAVXWK010000329.1:0-7560 GCA_032230575.1 Pseudonocardiales bacterium
CCCGCGATGCTCTGCTGCACCGCGCTCGACGCGCCGTTGCCGACCGCGATCAGCAGGATCACCGACGCGACACCGATCAGGATGCCCAGCGTCGTGAGCCCCGACCGCATCTTGTTCGCGGTCAGACCACGGACTGCGAAGGCGGCGATCTCGAAGAGTCTCACACCAGCACCCCCGCGACTGTCCCGTCCACCACACGAACCGTGCGCATGGCGTGGGCCGCGACCTCGTCCTCGTGCGTGATCAACACGACCGTGCGGCCACTCGCGCTGAGCCGGTCCAGGATGCCCAGGACCTCCCGGCTGGAGTCGGTGTCGAGGTTTCCGGTCGGCTCGTCGGCGAGCACGATGGCGGGCGACGTCACCAAAGCCCTGGCGATCGCGACGCGTTGTTGTTGTCCGCCGGACAGTTCGTTGGGCCGGTGGTGCGTGCGGTCGTTGAGGCCGACGAGATCGAGCGCCGCCAGCGCTCGTTCCCGGCGTTGGGCACGTCGAACTCCCGCGTAGACCAGCGGGAGTTCGACGTTCGCGAGTGCCGTGGTGCGCGGCACCAAGTTGAAGGACTGGAAGACGAACCCGATCTTCCGGTTGCGCAACAACGACAGCTGCTCCTCGTCGAAGTCGCCCGTGTCGATGCCGTCGAGCAGGTACTTGCCGGACGTCGGCACGTCGAGACACCCGAGGATGTTGAGCAGCGTCGACTTGCCCGACCCGGACGCACCCATGATCGCGATGTACTCGCCCTTCTCGACCGTGAGATCGAGGCCTCGCAACGCGTGCACTGCCGTGTCACCGCTGCCGTACGTCTTGCGGAGGTCTCTGACCTCGATCACCGGGCTCATCGACCGGTCCCGGTGACGCCGCCGCCGGTGCGGTTGCCGGTGCCGGTCCCGGGGAACTGGCCGCCTTGCTGCTGGCCCGTGCGGTTCTGGTTGGTCGAGGTGGTGACCTGCGGCAGCACGACTTCCTCGCCCGCGGTCAGACCGGACTTGATCTCCACGTACTGGTCACCGCGCACGCCGATCTCGACGGTCTTCCGTGTCTCGGCGCCGTTCTCCATGACCTGGACCGAGCTCGCGCCGTTGACCGTCTGCACGGCCGCTGCCGGTACCGCGAGGACGTTGGTGGCCCGTGCGACGGTGATCTCGACGCTCGCCGACTGACCGGGCCGCAGCCCCTCTGGCGGTGACGTGAGCGCGAGCGTGACGCCGTACTGGACGACGTTGTTCGACGTGGTGGGCGTGAGATCGACCTGCGCGACCTTGGCCTGGATCGGCTGCGCCTGCATCGCGTTGACCGTGACGGTCGCGGCCTGGTCGCCCTTGAGCTTGCTGACGTCGGACTCGGAGACGTTCGCGTGCAGCACGAGGTTCTTCAGGTCAGTCACGACGACGAACCCGGACTGCGTCGTGGTCGTGGTGCTCGTGGTCGAACTGGAGGCGCTGCTGTTGCTGCCGGCCCCGACCTTCTGCCCGACCGAGCCGGTGATCGACGTGATCGTGCCGTCGCCGGGTGCGGTCAGCGTGGTCGAGGCGAGCGTGTCCTGAGCCTGCTTGAGCGCGAGCTGCGCCTGCCGGTACGCCGTGAGCAGCGCGGTCGTGCCGGTGCCCTTCGCGAGGGCCGCGTCGACGTTGCCCTGCGCGATGTCGACCTGCAGCTGAGCCTGCGTCGGATCAAGCTTGGCGAGCTGCTGGCCCTTCGTGACCGTGTCGCCGACCTTGACGTCGACCTCGGTGACCGTGCCCGCCGCCCCGAACGACGCGGCGGCGCTGAAGCTGCTCTGCACCGTCCCTGACGCCGTGACCACCTCGCTGACGTCGCGGTTCGCGGCTGCGGCGGTGCGGGCGGCGGTGGGCTGGGCACTGCCGGAGGAACCGAAGAACACCAGGTAGCCGGCCACACCGGCGCCGAGGAGCACCACCACCAGCAGTCCGTTGATCAACAAGGATCTGCGACGTCGAGTCATGGGCACGGATCGTCGTCTGCCAAGCTGTAGACGGGCTGCGAGATTCCTGGCAGTTTCCTGATGATCGCCGCGGCTTCGTTTTCACCCGAATGAGCGGCTGGGTTGCTCGAAGAGCAAGATTTAGCGTCGTTGGCATGGCCACGACCACTCCATCCACTGCTTACAGCAGGGACCTCGGCGACGAACTACGCCGACTGCGTGAATCCTGCACGGGGCTCACGGGCAACGCGCTGGCTCTGCGGCTCGGCTGGGACCCGAGCAAGGTGTCGACCGTCGAGCACGGCAAGTTCCGTCCGAGCGAGATCGACCTCGTCCAGTACCTCACGATGTGCGGCAAGGACATCGACTACTTCAACGACTTCAAGCGGCGCTACCGCAACGCGTTCGAGGAGTACATCGTCCTAGTACCCGACAACCTGCGCACGATGGCGATGGCCGAATCCACGGCGAAGTCGATCGTGGCTTACGACGGGCAGACCGTGCCGGGCCTCTTCCAGACACCTGAGTACGCGGACGGCGTGTACCGGATCGCCGGGCTGGTGACCGAGGAGCGAATCCCGGCGCTCGTGCAGTTCCGGACGCAACGCCAGGCGCTCCTGCGACGAGCCAATCGGCCGACTTGCTTGTTCTACATCCATGAGCATGCGTTGCAGACCAAGGTAGGTGACGAGCGGCTCATGGCTGATCAGTACGCCCGGTTGCTGACGAAAGCGTTCATGATCCGGATCATCCCCGCTGACACGGCTGTGATCGCGTCGAGCTGCACGCTGTGGGAGTACGAGAAGGCGATGTCGGTGGCGTTCCTGGAGACCGATCTGGCGAACGTCTTCGTGCAGGATCCAGGCGTGATCGTGCGGACTCGGCTGCTGTTCGACCGCTTGGCCAAGGCCGCGTTGGATGCGGAACAATCGCGGAGGGTGCTGGCGGAGTACGCCGGCCAACCGCGAGAGGAACTCGATGACGCAGGAACGCGCATGGCGTAAGAGCAGCTACAGCGGTGGTGCGGAGGACGGGAACTGCGTCGAGGTGTCACTGGCCCACGACGCACTCGTCCGCGACTCCAAGAACCCGTCCGGAGGCGTCCTGACCTTCTCTGCCACCGCTTGGAAAAACTTCCTGGAACTTCGTTGAACCGTTGACCGTCTCAGCTCGTGTTCCCGCCGTCGAACGGGATCATGAGGGGGACGGGGCCATGGCTGACGAGAAGACGGTGTTGATCGGCCGGTGCGGTCCGACTGTGCTGCTGCCGAAGCAGGGCGCGTCGATCACGCAGCTGCGCCGCACGAAGCCGCTGCGGGTCGACGTGGCAGGCGGCGGCCCGGTCGGTCTCGCCTTCGCCTGCACGCTGAAGTCGTTGCTGGGCGACCAGGTTTCCCTGCGTGTGCACGACCGCCGCTGGATGCGCCAGGGCAACCGCGTGGTCTGGCGCGGCGCCGCCGAGGGCAACAACCGCCGCGAGCAGGTCGTGACCCTCCAGAGCAACGTCTGGGCCGCCCTGCCTTCCGCCGTGCGGCAACAGCTCTTCGTCTCCGGCAGGTTCTCCGAGATGTGGCCTTTCGGTCCCGACTCACCGGAGTCCAAGGGCCGCCCGCGCAACATCAAGATCCGCTGGATCGAGGACGCCCTCCTGGACATGGCCCAGGACACCTACGGCATCGAGCTCGTCCCGCAGGCCTACGAAAAGCCGGACCGCTGGGACGGCCTGCACGTCTTGGCGATCGCTGACGGCGCTCGTTCGGCGACCCGTGACTCGTTGTCCTCCTTCTTCGGCACGCCGAGCCGCGAACTGTTCTCAGTGGACGGTTCCCCGCTCGACGAGCGCGTCCTCGGCATCCGCGTGACCGCCAAGGTTCCGGACGAGCACACCGTCCCGCTGACCGTGGGCCAGAACCGTTTCCTCTTCAACTCCCTCGGCGGCGGCTTCATCAACATGCGCCTGACTGCCGAGGAGGCCTCCGAAATCGTTGCCCTGGGCGAGAACGGCCCGGTCTCGTGCATCGGCAAGTTCGGCTGCACCATGCGCCCCTCCGGCACCCGCTTCGTCTGCGGCCGCCACCGCGCGGTCTTCAAGCCGTCAGTCGACAAGCTCTCCTACCTGTGGCCCCGAATCCTGGACGGCCTGCGCTTCTTCGGCGTGGGCGCCGCGGACGTCGTCGGCATCAACTCGTTCACCCTGGGCATGCAGCAGATGTCGAAGTTCACGGCCCAACTGGCTCCCTCGACGTTCGGCTTCCTGCTGGGCGACGCCGCGAACTCCCTGCACTTCTGGCCGGGCCGAGGCCTCAACACGGGCCTGAAGTCAGCGCTGTCGCTGGCCGTGAACCTGCAGAAGCGTTGGCGCGGCTCAGCTTTCCGCGCCGCCGACTTCGCCCAGCACGAGGGCATCATGCAGCAACTCCAGTACCGCGAGAAGTCCCGCGCCTGGACCACCATGCTCATGCCCGACTCCGAAGGCATCCCGCGCGGCATCGAGGACCGCATCCGCGAGGGACTCCAGGGTCCGTTCGACCGCGCAGCCCTCGTCCAGACGCTGTTCGAGCGCGTCCTGGACATCAAGAAGCGGCTCGGCGACCGCATGGGCTCCCTGGCCACCGACGAGTGGTATTACGGCCGCATCAACGCCCTGGACACCAGGACGTTGAAGGTCATGGTGGAGTCCGGCGCCTGGATCACCCGCGAAATCGGCGGCGAGGAAGTAGTCGTCCCCTCAGCCGAGCCCGCTGCCGTCCACGAGCCGGTGCGTCGCGGCCTCTCGCTGGTCTCCTGAGCTCATCTCGAACGCTACCCATTGCCCTTCGGACACCACTTCGACGGAGTCGTCGACTTTGATGGCCGTCTGCTCGTCGATGGCGTAGGCCGGGACACCGATGTCCGCGGCCCACCGCTCGGCGTCGGCCATGGTGTTCGTGGGGAAGGCGTCCAGGTGCGGGAAGATCGCGAAGTCGACGACTCCCAGGGTGCGGTCGTCCGGCGCGGACGGCCACTCGACGAAGTCCGCCCCGATCCGGGGCGTCAGCACCATGCTGCCGGCACTCACCCCCACCCAGACCAGGTCGGGCAGCGATGGCAGCAGCTCCGCCAGCCCGGACTCGCGCATCCAGTGGCACAAGTAGGTCGCGTCGCCACCGCTGACCAGGAGCACGTCCGCCTCCTGGACCCAGGGCACCCACCGCTGCGCGCCGATGGTGGGCAGCGCGGTGAGTTCGAGGACGCCGAGCGACGCCCAGCCCAGGCCGGAGAAATGCCGATCGGCGGCCACGAATCGCTGCACCGACGCCGGACCGCACATCGGGTGACCCCACTGGGCGGTCGGGACGCAGAGCGCGTGGCACTCGGAGACCGGCTTGCCGAGAAGCCGTACGAGGGCCGCGTGGATGCTCGGGTTCGTGACGCCGCCTGAGGTGAGCAAGAGCTTCATGTACCTGCAGACCGCGGACCGAGCTGGAACTCATCGAAATTGGTCGACAGCTGTTCGCACGCGTCATGAGAAGGAAACGTCCTTCAGGTGGACCGGAATCAACCCCCCGCCGGACAACGAACAGGCGGTCATCAGCCGGCTCAACGCGGCCCGGCGGTTCTCCGCGCGTGACGGCTGGACCCTCACCTACACCGGCCGCGTGACGGTCGTCCTCGTCATGGACGTTGCCGTAGTACCACTCCGCGTCGAGTCGGCACCCGCCAAGGGTATGGGCGGTTTCAGGCGACGCGATAAACGGTGGACCGGCACGTGTGATCCACCTAGCCTTCCGTCGAACCGCATGGCCTTCCGTCCGAAGAGGTGCATTTCATGAATGTCCGGGTAGCCCGGCCGTCGACGGCCGACCCAGCTCCGACCGCTGTGAACTACCCCTTGGACGTGAGGAATCCCCGAAGTGGATCTACCCCGTAGCTTCACCATCCGCGAGAGCAGCCACCGCATCCACAACCCGCTCACCAGCCAGAAACTGGCCACCCTGGGCGAGGCGCTGAACCCACCACCCGGCACCCGGATGCTCGACCTGGCCTGTGGCTCCGGTGAGCTGCTGTGCACCTGGGCCCGCGATCACCGCGTCACCGGAACCGGCGTCGACATCAGCACCGTGTTCCTCGCCGCGGCCAGGGCACGAGCGATCGAACTGGAGGTCGCCGAACAGGTCACGTTCACCCATGGTGACGCGTCGAACCACGTTGCCGACGACCCGGTCGACATCGGGTCGTGTGTCGGTGCGACCTGGATCGGAGGTGGCGTCGCCGGCACCGTGGACCTGCTCCGACGCAGCCTGCGCCCCGGCGGAATGATGCTGATCGGCGAACCGTACTGGCGCAGGGAGCCCCCGGACCAGGCCACCGTCGAAGGCGGTCACGCCACCAGCGCAGACGACTTCCGCGTCCTGCCGGAACTGCTGGAACAGTTCGGGGAGCTGGGTTGTGACGTCGTGGAGATGGTCCTGGCCGATCAGGACAGCTGGGACCGCTACGTCGCGGCTCAGTGGCTCAACACCCGCCGCTGGCTCGACGCACATCCCGGCGACGAGCTGGCCGAGCAGATGCGCGCGGAACTCACCACCGCTCCGGCACGCCACGCCCGATACCAGCGCGAGTACCTCGGCTGGGGCGTCTTCGCACTGATGAACCGCTGACACCAGCGGCCGAGTGAGTCCCGGTGACCCGACATCGGGACTCACTCACCGGTCTGCCGGCGGAACGGGCAAACGCAAGTTCGGAATGGCGCAGCTGGGACTCGCAGCAGGCTTGGTGCCGGTGAACACCACGGCGCAGGTCAGCCGTTCGGTAGCTCGATCACGCGCGCTACCACCGTGTTGAACTCCGGGTCGGCGTAGTAGGCGCTGTGCCCGCGCAACCGCGACTTCGGCCGGACGTTGTCGTCGTTGCTGAGTGACTCGGGGTCGCGCAGTCTCGTCTCCTGGCCGATCTGCCGATCTTCCAGGGCGGGACCGCTGAAGTCGGAGTCGATCGGGTTCCCGCCGACCGGTGTCCAGCGTTCGGTGTCCGGATGTGGCAGCTCTCCCGAGGTCGGGGCCACCAGCACCGGGGCTCCCAGCGGATCGGTCCAGCGGTACAGGTTGTGCCACTTTCTCTTCAGGTCACCGTGGATCTTCACGATCATGGTGTGCCCGATGTAGCTCGGGAACAGCCGGGCGAATGCCCATTGCAACTGCGAGCCGTACGTCAGCAGCCGAAGGCGGGTGAAGGTCGCGGTTTTCTTCTCCTCCTCCTTCGCGGAGTCCTGTTCGCTCTTCAACAAGCACGTCGCCGCGACGCAGACGAGACTGCCCTGACTGTGTCCGGAAAGGACGACTGTCGATGCGTTCTCCTTGTGCACCAGGTGGTTCGCTCGGTCAGCCAGCCTGAGCGCGGCGCGTCCGCCGTACGGTGGCGGGCATATCGGGTGGGCGAGCCGCGGCCAGAACGCGATCAGGTCCCACACGACACCGACGGCGGTTCGCATCTTCTGCCCCTGCCATGAACGCACGCCGAGTACCACCAACGCCGCGATGATCCCGGACACCACCCACGCGCCCAGGTTGGTCACCGGCCGGAGACCATCGGAGAACATGCGGGCGAGCCACTCAGGTGCTGGGTCGCGCCACGACG
>JAVXWK010000333.1:0-3322 GCA_032230575.1 Pseudonocardiales bacterium
ACACCAAGCCGGGCGACCACATCGAGGTGGCCTTCGAGAAGGACGGCACCTCGAAGTCGACCCAGCTCACCCTCGGCACCCGCGACGACGGCCGCCCGGCGGGCTTCATCGGCATCCTCCCGGTGGACCGCGCCGACGTGCCGTTCAAGATCAAGATCAGCCTCTCCGACGTGGGCGGCCCGTCCGCCGGCCTGATCTTCGCGCTGGGGATCGTCGACAAGCTGACGCCGGGCGAGCTCAACGGCGGCAAGGCCATCGCGGGCACCGGCGAGATCACGGGTGACGGCACGGTCAAGCCGATCGGCGGCATCGCGTTCAAGATGGTCGCGGCCAAGGAGGCGGGTGCGACGGCGTTCCTCGTGCCGTCGGCCAACTGCCAGGACGCGAAGCAGCAGGCGCCGGACGGCCTGAAGCTGATCAAGGTCGAGAACCTGAAGGACGCGGTGTCGTCGCTGGACGCGCTGAACGCGGGCAAGGAGACGCCGGCCTGCTGAGTCGCTGTTCGCGGGAAGCGGACACGCGAGATCACAACCCCGGCGCGATCACGTGCCGGGGTTGTGTCAGCCTGGGGGCGTGATCAGGTACCGGGCTAGGGTCGCAGCGTGGCGAGCAGGGCGTCGGTGAGGTTGGGCGCGAGCTCCGGGTGCTCGACGACCTCCTCCGGCACGTCGACCGTCCCGCGCAGCCGCAGCACGCAGGAGACCGAGCCGTCGCGCAGCACGGCGGCGACCAGGCGGGCCTCGCGGCGGGCCGGGTGTTCGGCGGCGAACCTGCGGGCGGCCTCGTCGTCCAGCTCGCCGTGGCTCAGCTCGGTTTCCGCCTCCGGGGGCAGGACCACGATCTCCTGGGCCAGCGCGCAGCCGGTCACGGTCGGGGGCCACTCGATGCCCGCCAGCGCGTCGCCGAGGTCGCCCTCGAGGGCGTCCTGGGCGATCGGAGTCAGCGGGGACGACTCCGCGTCGAGCTGGTCCCGCAGCTCCGGTTGCTGGGTGATCAGGTCTGAGGTGGCCACGAGGGCGAAGAGTTGCGGGGGCTGCTCCCAGCCGCCTGCCCCGACGAACTCCTCTACCTCGCGGGCGACCGTCGGGAGGATGACCGCTGGCGTTTCACTCGCTGACACGCGTGTCATCGTAAGACTGCGGACTTCACGGGAACCCAGGGCGTCGTCCGTAGAGTTGGACTAAACGTACGTATTGAAATTCCGCGATCCAGGAGCGTGCCTCGTGGCCACACGGCCTCCAGTCGGACTGCCGAAACTGTCCCGACGCAGCCGAATCCTGCTCATCGTCGGTGTCGTGCTCCTGTTCGGTCTCATCACGGGATCGCGGCTGCTCGACACCTACGTGAACTGGCTGTGGTTCGGCGAGGTGAATTTCCGCAACGTCTACAGCACAGTGCTGCTCACCCGCCTGGGGCTGTTCCTGGCCGTGGGGGTCGTGGTCGGCGGCATCGTCGCGCTCAACCTGTACCTCGCGTACCGGGCGCGGCCCGTGTTCGTGCCGGTGTCGGGGCCCGATGACCCGGTGGCCCGCTACCGCACGGTCGTGATGCGGCGGATGCGGTTGTTCGCGATCGGCATCCCGGTCTTCGTCGGGTTGATCGCGGGCGCGTCGGCGCAGGCGGACTGGCAGCAGATCCAGCTCTTCCTCAACGCCCAGCCGTTCGGGATCACGGATCCGCAGTTCGGGCACGACATCGGCTTCTACGCGTTCAAGCTGCCGTTCTACGAGTGGTTGCTGTCGTGGCTGTTCATCGTGACGGCGGTGTCGTTCATCGGCGCGGTGATCGCGCACTACCTCTTCGGCGGGATCCGGCTGGCCGGTCGCGGCGGTCAGCTCTCCGGGCCCGCGCGGCTGCACCTGGCCCTCGTCGCCGGCTCGTTCGTGCTGCTGAAGGCGGTCGCGTACTTCTTCGACCGGTACGAGCTGCTGCTGCACGAGAACGAGAAGTTCGTCGGCGCGAGCTACACCGACCTCAACGCGGTGCTGCCCGCCAAGCTGATCCTGCTGTGCATCGCGGTGTTCTGCGCGATCGCGTTCTTCGCGGGCGCGTTCATGCGCAACGTGCAGCTGCCCGCCATCGCGACCGTCCTGCTGGTGCTGTCGAGCGTGCTCGTCGGCGCGGCGTGGCCCGCGGTGCTGGAGCAGTTCTCGGTCAAGCCGAACGCCATCCAGAAGGAAGCCCAGTCGATCACCCGCAACATCGAGGCGACACGGCAGTCGTTCGGGTTGACGGACGACAAGGTCTCGACGAAGCCCTACGAGGGCAAGCAGACCGTCACCAACGACCAGATCAAGACCAACGACGCGGCGACCCTGGGCAACATCCGCCTGCTCGACCCGGCCGTGCTGTCGAGGACCTTCACGCAGTTCACCCAGCTGCGGCCGTTCTACGGGTTCCCGAACAAGCTCGACGTCGACCGGTACAAAGTGGACGAGAAGCTGCGCGACTACATCGTGGCCGTCCGCGAGCTCAAGCTCGACAGCCTGCCGCAGGGTCAGCGCGACTGGATCAACCAGCACCTCATCTACACGCACGGCAACGGCTTCGTCTACGCCGAGGCGAACAAGGTGAACGCGGACGCCGACCAGACCAACGGCGGCTACCCGGACTTCAAGACCGGTGAGGTCGCGCCGGACGGCTCGATCCGCAACGCCGAGAACGGCATCAAGGTCGACCAGCCGCGCACCTACTACGGCGAGCTGTTCGGAGCCAACGACTACTCGATCGTCGGTGGCAGGCCGCAGGGTTCGGCGGCCGAGTACGACACCGACGCGAAGTCCTACACCTACACCGGCACCGGTGGCGTCCCGGTCGGCAGCCTGATCAACAAGCTGGCGTTCGCCGCGTACTACGGCGAGCGGAACATCCTCTTCAACCAGTCGATCGCGGACGACTCGAAGATCCTGCTCAAGCGCACCCCGCGCGAGCGCGTGCAGGCCGTCGCGCCGTGGCTGACCGTCGACAGCGACCCGTACCCGGCCGTGGTGAACGGCCGCATCACGTGGATCGTCGACGGCTACACCACGCTCGACAACTACCCGTACGCGCAGCGCACCCCGCTGAGCGACGCGACCAACGACTCGCTCACCGCGGACGGCGTGGTCGTCTCGCAGGTCAACAAGCCCGTCAACTACATCCGCAACTCGGTCAAGGCCACTGTGGACGCTTATGACGGCTCGGTGAACCTGTACGCGATCGACGAGAAGGACCCGGTCCTCAAGGCGTGGATGGGCGTCTTCCCCGGCACCGTCAAGCCGGCGAGCGACATCTCCAACGAGCTGCGGTCGCACTTCCGCTACCCCGAGGACCTGTTCAAGGT
>JAVXWK010000219.1:0-4331 GCA_032230575.1 Pseudonocardiales bacterium
AGCGCACGTCCTCGGTCGTCACGTAGTCGACGGCCTTGCTGCCCGGCGGCACCTGGTAGAGCGCCGAACCGCCGCCGATCCCGTGCACCGACAGCGGGAACTCGCCCTTGGACGCCTGGCTGTCCGGCTTGAGACCGCCGATGGTGGCCTCGACGCGAGCCAGGTCCTTCTTGCCCGGCGCGCGCGTCAGACCCGTCGGCAGCGTGCCGCCGACCGGGTACGACAGCCGGTAGTAGACGTTCGCGTCGGCCGCCGAGTTCGCGTGCAGCGTCGTCAGCGACGCCATCTCCTTCGGCGACAGCGGGCCGCCCATCTGCACCGCGCCGACGCCGTCGAAGCCGCCGAACGAGATCAGCCCGGCCTGCACGATCGCGGTGCCGTACGTGCGCTTCCAGGTCAGATCGCCGATCACGAAGGTGCCGGTGGGTTCGGGCACCCGCACGTCGATCGCCTGGGCGAGGCGGGCGTCCTGTTTGATCGTCAGGGCACCGGTCAGCTTCACCGTCGGCTGGAGCACCATGTCGTAGGTCGTGGCCGACGCGATCGACGACTCGACGACGTAGGTGCCTTTGGGCAGGCGGATCTTCACGTCACCGGCGCCGAAGATCACCTTGAACGTCCTGCTGTCCAGGCCGTCGATGAACGTCAGCGAGCTCGCCGGGTCCTGCCCGTCGCGGCCGGTCAGGTCGATCGAGAGGTCGTAGCTCTCCACCTCGCGGTCGACGCCGACGAGCGTGCGGACGGTGTGCGTGCCGGACGTGGCGACGACTTCACCCGTGTACGTGGCGTCCTGGGTGCCGATGCGGGTGTCACCGGTGACGTTGACGGACGCCGTGCCCTTGGCGGGAACCGTGACCTTCGTGGCGCCCAACGCGAACATGCCCTGCGGCGCACCGCTGGTCAGCTTCACGTCCAGCGTGATCGGCGCGTCCGTCGGGTTCGAGTAGGTGATCGGCTTGGTCTCGGGCTTGTCGTCACCGTGCGGCCACTCGTGGCGGCCGAGGTTCACCGCGACGACGTCCGCGGTCAGCACCTGGTTGATCGCCTTGGAGACGTCGATGCGGCCCGCGCCCTGGTCGAACGCGCTGAGGCCCGCCGTCGGCTTGGCCGTGGTGGCCAGCACCGACTTGAGCTGCGCGGGCGTCCACTCCGGGTGCTGCGACTTCAGCAACGCCGCCGCGCCCGCCACGTGCGGTGTCGCCATCGACGTGCCGCTGAACGCGACGTGCTCGCCGTTGGTGCCCGCCGCCGCCGCGACGATGCCGACGCCCGGTGCGGTCACCTCGGGCTTGAGGCCGCTGTCTCCAACGCGAGGGCCTTTGCTGGAGAACGGGGCGAGCGAGTCGTCGCGGTCCACGGCGCCGACCGACAGCGCGGCCTCCGCGGTGCTGGGCGAGCTGACGGTGCCGGTGCCACCGGAGTTGCCCGCCGCGATGACGAACAACGTGCCGTACTTGGCCGTCAGCTCGTTGACGGCCTGCTCCAGCGGGTCGATCTCCTCGGTGTCACCGCCGCCGAGGCTCATGTTGACGACCTGGGCTCCCTGCTCGGCGGCCCAGCGCATGCCGTCGAGGATCCAGGACTCCTGGCAGCCGAACTCGACGCAGACCTTGGCGTCGATCAGTTGTGCGCCCGGCGCGACGCCGCCGTACTTCGAGTCGTGGCTCGCGACCGTCGAACCGACGTGCGTGCCGTGGCCGACCTTGTCGGTGTTGTCGGGATCGGTGGTGAAGTTCTTCTCCGCGATCTGCTGACCCTTGAGGTCCGGGTGGTTCTCGTCCACACCGGTGTCGACGATCCCGACCTTCACGCCCTTGCCGGTGATGCCGCGCTCGTGGGCGGCCGGTGCGCCGATCTGCTTGACGCTGCGGTCCAGCGTCGGCTTGCGGATGCCGTCGAGCCAGACCTTGTCACCCGAGTCCGCCTCGGCCTTGAGAGCGGCCCAGTCGTTCGAGGACCGCGCCCCGAGTCTCGCCTGACCGTCCACGATCAACGGCATCCGGTCGCGGTAGCCGAACTCCAGCAACGTGGTGACGTCGAACAGTCTGCGGTCGAGCCGGCCCGCCGCCAGGGGCCCGAACGCGTCCTTCGGAACGACCATCGTGTGGCCGTCGGCACCCCGGTGGGTCTTGAACGTCATGCCCTTGCGGCCGTCGCCGGGCTGAATCGCGACGACCTGCTGACCCTGTCCCAGCAGGACCTTGTCACCGGTGACGAGCGTGACCTCGTCGATCGCTTGTTTCGGGCTGGTGGCTTGCGGTGCGGCCGGCGCTTGTGTCGCCGTTCCCGCGGTCAGTGCCAGCGCCGCGAGGGCGGCGCCGAGCACTTTCGATTTTCCGCGCATTCGAATCCCCTCATGGTTCGAATTGCTGCGCGCTGTGGTCCGCGCAGGCCGGAAGGCCTTCTGCGCTAATTGAAAAAGGTCCCCCGACCCTTTCGAACGTATCGATGGTGGCCTGGAGTCACACAGGGCTGAACGGGGGATTTCGGGCAGTGTTCTGTTCGCCCGTCAGTTCGACTGCCAGAACTTCCAGCGCGTCTTGCGTTTCACTGACAGTTCTCCCGAGGCACGGCACCAATCTGCGAACGACGCGGCATCCTCGCGCGCGCGTGAGCCCGCGCGACGCGGGTTTTCCACGGCGTAGGCGTCGAAGAGCGGCCGGAACCGGTCGCCGAGCTCGTCGGCGACCTCGGGGCCCAGCATCCGCACGATGCCGCGGCGTTTCGACAGCAAAGCACGACGTTCGACATCGAAGCGTTGTTCGTCGAATCCCGCGGGAACGGGTCCTTTCGCGAGCAAAGCATTCAACAGCTCGGCCTGCTGCGTGGCAAGCCTTTCGCGTGCGGACGAAAGGTCATTGCTCCCGATCATTTCACCCACGGTGCTTGTCCACCACGGCGCGGATCGCAGCGAGTTCGCTCGCGATTTCGGTGTCCGACGGGTAGTTGTCGTCGCGTTCCAGCAGAACACCGGGTGGCTGCACCCGCGAGCACAGTTCGTCGAGAACGCCGAGCACTTCCGGCAGCACCGCGTGGGCGTGCGTGTCGTGGTAGACGTCGCCGTGCTGTTCGCCGCCGGCCACGTGCACGTAGGCCAGGCGCTCCAACGGGATCTCGTCCAGGAACCGCTCGGGGTCCGTGCCGATGTTGCGGGCGTTCGCGTACAGGTTCGCGACGTCGACGAGCAGCCAGCAGTCCGTGCGCTCGACCAGCTCGGCGAGGAACTGGCCCTCGGTGAGCTCGCCGTCCGGCCACTCGAGCAGCGCGGCGACGTTCTCCAGCGCGAGCGGCACGGGCAGGTTCTCCTGCGCCAGCTTGACGTTCGCGACGAGCACGTCGAGCGCGTCCTTGGTGCGCGGCACCGGCATCAGGTGGCCCGAGTCGAGTCCGCCCGCGCGGACGAAGCACACGTGGTCGCTCACCATCGGCGCGCCGACTGCCTCGGCGATCTTGCCGAGGTGCTCGACGCGGTTCAGGTCGACCGGGTCCGCGCCGCCCAGCGAGAGCGAGACGGCGTGGGGGAGCACCGGGATGCCGCGCTCCAGCAGCAGCGTCACCGACTCCGGCAGGTGTCCGATGTGGAGGTTCTCGGCGACGACCTCGACGAAGTCCACGCCGGGCAGCCGTTCCACGGTCAGGTCGATCTCCGAACGCCAGCCGATGCCGACGCCCAGGTCCGTGATCCCCGCCATCAGTCGCCTCCTCCGCCGCCACCACCGCAGCTGCTGCTGCCGCCACCGCAACTACTACTACCCGACGAGCAACTGCTGCCGCTCGACGAACAGCTGCTGCTCGAAGAACAACTACTGCTACCACACCCGCTGCCACAGCTGCTGCAGTTCGCTCCGCAGCCGCCACCACCACGGTCCGAAGAGGACCGCCTCTTGCGGGACTGCTTGAGCGGCAGCATCTTGACGATGCTCTGGGGCAGCTCGAACAGGTCGCCGACCGCCTGGCCGTTGATCTTGCCGCAGAAGCCGTAGAGCGCCACGGCATGGACCCGGTCGGTAGCGGTCACCTCCCGCAGCGCCGCCTTGCCCGTCCTGGTGACCGCGCTCCTGCCCCACTGCCGGAGGAAGAACAGCAGGGCGATCGGCACGCCGACGAAGAACACCGGCGTCGAGAAGCCGAGCAGGAACAGCATGATCGCGATCGCGAGGGAGAACCACCAGCCGTCGTTGCGGCGGCGGGGGCGTTGCGCGAGCCCGCGTTCGCGCAGGTACTGGTGCAGCGCCGCCATCTCGTTGCTGTGCGCGGTCGACTGCACGATCGAGTCGAACTGGACCGGCGTCCGCTCGTAGCTCAGGATCCGCGCCTCGACGCTCGTGGTC
>JAVXWK010000335.1:0-12145 GCA_032230575.1 Pseudonocardiales bacterium
TGGTGCACGGAATGCGTGTGGTCCAGCGCGAGATCCGTGGTCCGGTGCGGCTCGTCCTCCTGCCAGTCCTGCAGGTAGAGGTGCGGGTCCAACGGCAGCGCCGCCGGGTCGAAGTGCACCTCGATCAGGCTCTGCCCCAGGGTGCACCGCACGCCCTGCGCGTACTCGAAGCTGTCGAGCCGGGTCGGGTCGTGGATCACGAACTCGAACACCCACGTCTCACCCGACTTCAACGGCCGGTCGAACAGCAGCTCGTCGACCGTCACGTGCTCGGTCTCGTTGCGCGCGGACCGGCCGATGCGGCAGTTGCGCACGGGCTCCTGCACGACCTCCGACGCCCGCACGGAGTCGTCGCCGAAGTAGTGCGCGTAGAACCGGTCGACGCCGTCCTGGCGCGCGCGGGCGACCATGCTCACGTGGATGCGCGACGCGTGCCGGTCGGCGTCGACGAAGACCCTGTCGTGGCGGGAGATGATCTCCAGGTCGTTGGTGTTGAAGCCGGGCATCATGCCGGGCACGACGTCCGGCCAGCCGTTCGGGCCGGTCTGCTCCAGCAGGGTGAGCAGCGAACGCGACGGCACCTCCAGCAGCTCTTCCAGCACGGACACGGCGCGCAGCGACTTCGGCGAGATCGGGCGCACGCGGCCCTGCTGCCAGTCGCTCAACGTCGACAGCGCCACGGCGACGTCCTGCTGCGCCAGGCGTAACCGGAGCCGCTCCAGGGTCAGGCCGCGGCGGCGGATCGCCGCGCGCAGCGCCGAGTGGAACGGTCCGATGCGCAGCAGCGCTTCCAGACTGGGCGTGGTCACGACATGACCTTATCGACTAGAGCGAGAACCCCTCCGGGAACGGATCGGTGGCGTCGAGCAGGTACTGGCCCATCCCGGTGATCCACGCGCGACCGGCCACAGTGGGCACAACGGCGGTGCGATCGCCGAGCGGGACTTCTTCCAGCAGCCGCCCGATGAACCTCGTGCCGATGAACGACTCGTTCACGAAGTCTGCACCGATTCCGAGCTCACCGCGGGCGTGCAGCTGGGCCATCCGCGCGCAAGTGCCTGTGCCGCACGGTGAACGGTCGAACCAGCCGGGGTGGATGGCCATCGCGTTGCGCGAGTGGGCGCCGTCCTGGCCGGGTGCGGTGAACTGGACGTGCTTGCAGCCGCTGATCGCGCTGTCCACCGGGTGCACCGGGCGGTTCACGGCGTTGATCTGGTCCATGATGGACAGACCCGCCGCGAGGATTCGATCCTTCTCCGCACGGTCGAACGGGATGCCGAGCTGGTCCAGCGGCAGGATGGCGTAGAAGTTGCCCCCGTACGACATGTCGTAGCGGACCTCGCCGAGTCCCGGCACGTCGACTGTCGCGTCCAGCTCGTGGGCGTAGGCCGGGACGTTGCGGATCGTCACCAGCTTCGTGCGCGTGTCGTAGTCGGCGAGCACGAGCCCGGCCGGCGTGTCGAGACGGACGGTCGTGACGGGCTCGGTCACCTCGACCATGCCGGTCTCCACCAGCACAGTCGCCACGCCGATCGTGCCGTGGCCGCACATCGGCAGCAGCCCGGAGACCTCGATGAACAGAACGCCCCAGTCCGCGTCCGGGCGGGTCGACGGCTGCAGGATCGCGCCGCTCATCGCCGCGTGGCCGCGCGGTTCGTCGACCAGCAGTTTCCGGATGTGGTCGTGGTTCTTGACGAAGTTCAGCCGCTTGTCGGCCATGGTCTCGCCGGGGATGACGCCGACGCCGCCGGTGATCACGCGTGTCGGCATGCCCTCGGTGTGCGAGTCGACCGCGCTGAAGTACCTGGCGAACCTCATGAGGTGGCCAGCTTCATGTCAGCGTCTACCTGGGCGAGTTGTTCAGCGCTGAGAGGCCCGCGCGGAGGACGGCACGGACCGCCGTAGCGGCCCACGAAGTCCATGGAGTGCTTGATGGCCTGGACGAACTCGGTGCGCGAGTCCCAGCGGAACGCGGGCACGAGGCGTTCGTACAGCGCCTTCGCTTCGGTGAGCTTGCCCAGCTGAGCCAACTCGAACAGCTCGGTGCACTCGGCGGGGAACACGTTGGGGTAGCCCGCGAACCAGCCCGTGGCGCCCATCAGCAGGCTTTCCAGCACGACGTCGTCAGCGCCGGCCACAACGGTGAGGTGCGGGGCGGCGGCCTTGATCTCCAGCACGCGGCGGACGTCGCCGGAGAACTCCTTCACCGCGACGACGTGCTCGATCTGGCCCAGCTCTGCGATCAGATCCGGCGTCAGATCGACCTTAGTGTCGATCGGGTTGTTGTAGACCATGATCGGCAGCCCGGCTTTGGCGACCTCGCGGAAGTGGTGCACGACCTCGCCGCGGTTCGCCCGGTACATCGTGGGCGGCAGGCACAGCACGCCGTCCGCGCCGTCCTCGGCCGCGAGCTCGGCCCAGTGGCGGGCCTGGTGCGCGCCTACGCCGTGCACGCCGATGACCGCGATGCCACGGCCCTTCACGGCTGCGATGGCGGTCTGGGCGACCTCGCGGCGTTCGGCGTCGGTCAGCGAGGAGTACTCGCCGAGTGAACCGTTGGGGCCGACTCCGCGGCAGCCGTTCTCGACGACCCACTGGCAGTGCTCGGCGAGCTTGTCCAGGTCGGGCCTGAGACCCGCGGGCGCCTCGGGGTCCTCGGTGTAGGGGAGTGCGGTGGCGACGATGACGCCGTCGAGGCGTTCGGTCATGACTCTTCCTCCGGGAGATCGGCGAGTTCGCCGAGGGGGATCGGGACCGCGATCACGCGGCGCTGGCCGTCGAACGGGATGCCGGTGAGCTCGGACGCGTTGCGGGCGCAGATCCGGCCCTGGCAGCGGCCCATCGCGACGCGGCTGGTGAGCTTGAGCTCGCGCATGCCGGTGGCCTCGGCGAGGTCTTCGAGCGTGACCTTCTCGCAGCGGCACACCGTGGTGTCGGGGTGGAGCCACGTCCGCCAGCCCGGTTGGACGGCGTGGGCTCTCGCCAGGGCTTGGGCGAACAGGCGGCCCTTGCGGACGGCTTCCAGGGCTTCTCGTGGCGGTTCCTGTTGTGCCGCGGCGGCTCCGGCGATGACGCCTTCGGCTTCGGCCAGGTCCGCGCCGCCGATTCCGGTCACCTCTCCGGCCGCGTAGATGCCAGGGATCGACGTTTGCTGCAGTTCGTCGACGTCCAGGAAGTCGTTGGTGCGCCTGGCGTTCGGGACGAGGTCGGTGCGCGGGAGGAAGCCGTAGCCGACGCAGACCAGGTCGGCGTGCTCGGTGCGGTGGCTGACCGGGTTCCAGTGGCGGTCGAGCTTCGCGACCGTGACGCGGCTGCCGTGCTTGGCGATGACCGCGGTGCGGGTTTCCAGGTGCGTCAGGACCTTGCGGTAGCCGGCCAGCTCGGCGATCTTGTGGCGGTTGGCGAGAACGGCCTTGGACTCGTGGAGCCACCTGGTGGGGGAGGACGCCTCGTAGACGCCGACGAGGGTGGCGCCGAGGTCCTGCAGCGCGGTGGCGACCGGGAGCAGGAACGGGCCGGTGCCCGCGACGATGACGCGTTCGGCGAGGGTGACGCCCTGTTTGGCGAGGGCCTGGGCGGCGCCCGCGGTGATCACACCGGGGCCGTCCCAGCCGGGGAAGGGGAGTGGGCGGTCGTAGGCGCCGGTGGCGATGACCAGCGCGTCGAAGTGGAGAAGGCGTGGGGCCGCGCCATGAGCGACAGCACCCTCCGCGAGCCGAGGCTCTGGGGCCCTCAGGTGGAGCGAACTCCCTTCCACCATCCAGGCTTCGGTGTTCTTCAGGTGCGTCACCCCGGGATGGCTGAACCTCGCCCGTCCGCGCAGGAACTGGCCGCCTGCCTCGGGTTCCGAGTCGACCACGGTCACCTGGGCGCCCGCGTCGGCGGCTGTCCTGGCGGCGGCCATCCCGGCCGGGCCCGCGCCCACGACCACAACTCTTGCGGGCACGATCCTCATGACTGGGTCCTGATCTCGTCGCCGTCGCGCAGCTGGTGGCGGCAAGCGCGGACCTCGGGTACGCCGTTGATCTCCGCGACACAGCCGAAGCAGACACCGATGCCGCAGAAGAACCGTCCCGGCAACAGTTCCGCGACGTGCGCGACCTCGCGCCGCAGGCCGTTGAAGGTCACCTTCACACCATCACCTCCGGCCGGTCGACGCGGAACGGACGCGGGTCGACGTGCGGGCTGGAGCCGGTGAGCAGCTCGGCGAGCAGTCGTCCGGTAGCCGGGGCGAGCCCGACGCCCGCGCCTTCGTGGCCCGTGGCGTGCCAGAGACCGGGCGTGCGCGGATCCTCGCCGATGATCGGCAGGTGGTCGGGCGCATACGGGCGGAAGCCGCCGTACGCCCGCATGACCGGGACGTCCGTGAGCATCGGGAAGAGCGCGATCGCTTTGCGTGCCAATGCTTTGAGCACCTTGCTCTCGATCGTTTCGTCGAAGCCCTTGCGCTGCCGGCTCGACCCGATCAGCACCGTGCCCGCCTGGGTCGACTCGACGACGCCGGACGTCTGCAGGTCCGCGTCACCGCTCGCGACCGCGCCGACGTAGTCCGCGTCGTAGACCTTGTGCCGGATCGTGCCGGGGATCGGGGTGGTCACGAGCACCACGCCGCGCCGGGGCAGCACGTTCACGCCGAAGTGCCGTGCCCACGGGCCTGTGGCGTTGACGACGGCGCCGCAGCTGATCACGCCCTCCGAGGTGGTCACCGAACGGCCGTCCGTTGTGGACACGTCGGCGTTGACGACCTTGATGCCGCGCAGCAGGGCTCGAGTGGCCTTGACCGGGTTGAGCTGCGCGTCCTGCAGGTAGTGGACGGCGGCCGTGATCTCCGGGTTGAGGTGCGGCTCGTGGGCCAGCGCCTCCGAGACGGTGAGCTCGCACGCGTCGATGCCCGCGGCTCGTTGCTTGGCGGCGAACGCCCGCAACGGTTCGGAGGCGTCGGCAGTCGTCGCGACGACCAGCCCGCCCTTTTCCTCCCACTCGGCGTCCTCTGCCAGCTCGGGCCACAACGCGCGGCTCGCGATCGCGAGTTCGAGCTCGGGGCCGGGCTCCTTGTCGCTGACCAGGACATTGCCCTCACCGGCCGAGCTCGTGCCCGACGCCGGTCCACACCGATCGAGGACGACGACGTCGAGCCCGCGTGCGGTCAGAGCCTGGGCGCACGCGGCCCCGATGATGCCCGCGCCCACGACCACGACGTCCGGCTGCATCGCCACCTCCGTTCAATAGAATGAACGTTAGTGCTTCGGGTACTCCAGCACCAGTACCGAGCTGACCTCACCTTCGACGGTCTCGTACAGGTGCGGCATCGAACCGGGGAAGCACACGTAGTCGCCCGGCCCGAGCTCGTAGGGCTCGTCGCTGGGTCCGACGCGCAGGCGACCGCTCGTGACCAGCACGTGTTCCTTGCCGGGATGACCTTCGGTGGTCTGCCTGGACCCCGGCCGGACCCGCTGGTCGTAGATCTCCAGCACGGTGTCGCCGATGTCCATCCGCCGCATCAGCCGCAGGTCGACGGCGTTGCTGCTGAGCACCTCGACGTCCTTGGCCCGCACCAGCAGCACGTCCGGCGGCGTCCGCTCGGTCACCAGCGACGACACCGGTACGTCCAAAGCGTTCGACAAACTGAACACCGTCTCGATCGTCGGGTTACCGGAACCGCTCTCCAGCTGGGACAGCGTGCCCTTGGCGATGGACGACCGCCGCGCGAGCTCCGACAGCGACCACCCGCGTTGCTCCCGTATCGCCCTGTTGTTGGCGCCGAGCACCGGACCCGCACTCATAGCCACTGATCGTTGCATAGGCTTGCGCCCTTGACTGGTTACACGGTGGGGGTGGGGCAGACCCTCCGCACGGCCGTTTTCGGTGCCATGGTGCTGGTGTCCACGGCGGACCCCGGCTCGGTCGACGAGGAGAGCCACGCCGGCATCAGGGCGATGTCCCTGCTCCCGGACGACCTGCGCGCCGTGATCGCCGCCGCCCCGCCCTCGCTGCCCAAGGGGTCGGCGTCCGATGTGGAGACCGGCGTGCTCGCCGCGCTCAAGGACTCCGTCGAGATCATCAACGCCCACGACCCGCGCGAGGTCGCGGTGTTCCGCGGCGCCGTGACGGAGATGGTCCGCTCGGTGGCGGGCGCGGACGGCGAGGTGGCGGCGGCCGAGAAGGAGATGGTCGCCCGAGTCGTCGAAGCCCTCAGCTGATCAAAGCCGGCCGGCCGAGCCCTCAGGTGGCGCTCGGCTGGCCCGCCATCCACGTGGTGTTCTCCTTGCGGAAGGAGTCCTCCGCGTCCATCACCGTCGCGGCCCACTCCTGTTCCGGCACGTCCGTGAGCTGGTCGGCCACGTACGCGAGGCTGTTGGCCGCGATCGAGTACGTCAGGCGCAGCTTCTCGTACTGCCGCAGTCCCATCCACGCCGCGCCACTGGCCACGATCGCCGCCATCACCCCGGAGATGTCGACGTCCCAGACACCGAACCCCTTGCCCGCCGCGAGCACGATGGCGAGCAGCTCACCGGCGACCAGCAGGGTGCGGAACTTGTTCGCGCGCTGCTGGTGCAGGGTCGCGTTGGCCGAGTAGTACTCCTGCTGGTTGGTGATCCGCTCGACTAGGTAGGTCTGCCGGCGTTCCTCCAGCTCCTTGCCCCGCAGCTCGGCCATCCGCGGTGTCGCCTGGCGGCTCGCGCTGGGGAACGTCAGGCCGACGCCGTCCCGTGCCACGATCTCGTTGACGCGCTGCTGGAAGAGCTTTCTGGCCTCCGTCAGCGGCATGGCCGACGGGAACGGGTGGCCGCACACGGCGAACCGCCACGCGAGCGACTTGATGTCCTCCGCGACCGTGCGGCCCGCGGTCCAGTCGCGTTCCGGGCGCTGGGTCCACAGCATGATCTCCGCGAACAACGCCGCCAGGAACCCGAGCAACGCCACCAGAGCCCAGATGTCGAACCGCCCGACCTTCCAGCTCAGCGCGCCGCCGAGCGCGGCGGCCACGGCACTGACCAGCCGCAACTTGCTCAGCACGAACGTCTGCCGCTGCCCGCGCACGGCGATCTTGTCCGCGCCGTGGAAGACGCCGGGGAAGTCCGCCTCGATCATGTGCCTGTGTTATCACGCTTCGGGCCCTAACGGAGGGGTGTTCCCGAGCGATGTAGGGGTGTTCACCCGGACAGCGGAGAGGGGCCATGGCCGAGGGGAAGGCCTACGCGGCGTTCATCTCGTACAGTCACGCGACGGACCACGCCCTGGGGCCGTTGCTGCAGGAGGGCATCGAGAAGTTCGCGAAGCCGTGGTACCGGCCGCGAGCACGGCGGGTGTTCCTCGACAACTCGGTGCTGGCGGCGGAAAGCGACCTCACGCAGGCGATTCTGGACGGTCTCGGCAACGCCTCGCACTTCCTGCTGCTCGCCTCACCGGCGTCCGCGCGGTCGCGCTGGGTCGCCAAGGAAGTCGAGTGGTGGCTGGAGAACCGCGGCCGCCGCAGCCTCCTCGTGCTGCTCACGGACGGCGAAGCGGTGTGGGACAACGGTGTTCTCGACGAGGAACGCACCACGGCGCTGCCCGAGGTGCTGCACGACATCCCCGAACCGCGCTGCGTCGACCTGCGCGTGGTGCGGGAGGACCCGCGTGATCCGGGCTGGGAGTCGGTGCTGGCCGACGTCGTGGCGACGCTCGACGGCATCGAGAAGTCCGAGCTGATCGGGCACCACGTCCGGGAACGCCGCCGTACCAAGCGAACCGTCGTCACCACGATCTCCGTGCTGGTCGTGCTGCTCGTCGCCGCGGTGATCTTCGGCGTCCGTTCGGAGCAGCAGAGCGACCGGGCCCAGCGGCAGACGCTCGTCGCCACGTCACGCCAGCTCGTCGCGCAGGCCGCGGCCATTCGCGACACACGGCCCAACATCGCGCGTCAGCTGCTCGTGCAGGCCTACCGGATGGCGCCGACCGCGGAAGTGACCGGGGCGCTGATGGACAGCCCGTCGATCCCGCGGGTGGCACCGGCCGGTGACGAGACCTGGGCGATCGCGTTCGCCCCGCACGGCGAGTTGCTCGCGGCAGGAGTGGGCGACGAGCTCGTGCTCTTCGACGGCATCGAGGAACGGTGGCGGATCCCGCTCGGCTCCAAGGTGTCCGGCGTGGCGTTCCACCCGGACGGCAGGCACGTCGTGGTGGGCACCGCGACCTCGTTGATCGTCCTCGACTCCACCGACTCGACCTGGCGGCACGTGTGGCCGGAAGGTTCGGGCTCGCTCGAGTTCGTGCCGGGCAAGCCGGTGCTCGCGACCACCGGGGTGAACTCCCGCACGGTGCTGCTGGATCTCGCGGAACCGTTGGCACCGAAGGAGATCGCGGTGATCGCCGGCCCCGCCGCCTCCCTCGGTGAAGTCTCGGTCAGCGCCGACGGCACCACCCTCGCGCTGCACCTCACCGGCAACGAGGTCCAGCTGTGGGACATCACCGGCACGCCGTCGCGGCGCGGCACGCTGACTGCGCGAGGTGGCGCCATCAGCCTGATGCGGTTCTCGCCCAAGGGATCGGTGCTCGCCGTCAGCACCGACCAGACCGTGCAGCTGTGGAACACCGCGACCGGTGAGCTCTACAGCGTGCTCGCCGGTGCCGCGCTCGCCGCGCGGTCGCTGGCGTTCTCGTCGGACGGCACCATGCTGGCGATCGGTGACGCTGTCGGCGGGATCGCGCTCTGGGACGTCACCGACGTGCTCCAGCCGCGCGCCACGGCACCGTTGCCGGGACACGTCGCCTGGGTCACGGCGCTCGCGTTCCGCCCGGACTCGCGCGTGCTCGCCTCGGCGTCGTCCGACGGCTCGCCGCGCCAGAACGTGGTGCGGCTGTGGAACGTGCTGGCGGCGTCCCGTTCGGCCGCGACGGCGGTCGTCGCGCAGGGCGGGGGCGAGCTGGGGTTCGGCGTGAACCGGATGCTCGCGACCGGCCGCCCGACGACGCTCTACGACCTGCGCGATCCCGCCGATCCGCGCACACTCCGCACCGTCCGGACCTTCAACGTCAACGGCCAGCCCGTGTCGTTCAGCCCGGACGGCACGAGGCTGGCGGTGGGACTGCCGATCGTGCTGATGGACCCGTCCAGTGACGTCGCGCCCTCGGCGAAGCAGGACACCTCTGCCGAGCAGGTGGTGTTCAGCCCGGACGGCAAGCTGATCGGGGCGATGGACTCCCGGGGCGCCACGCTCTGGGAGCGGCGGGGTGACGAGGCGGTCGAGGTGACGAGGCTGCCGCGCACGAGCGCGTCCCTGCGCGGCGGGCTCGCGTTCAGCCGGGACAGCCACCACGTCGTGACTCGGGGAGATCGCGGTGAGTTCGTGCAGCTGTGGGACGTCACGGAGCCCGCGACACCGCGCGAGGTCCGGGTCATCGAGACCAGGGACGACCCCGTCGAGTCCGTGTTGTCCGGGCCGGGCGACGACCACGTCGTGACCGGGTCGAGGAGCGGTCTGATCACCGTGTGGCGGGTGGACGGCACGAGGGTCGCGACCGTCAGCAGGCACGTCGGCAGCGTGCACGCCCTCGCGCTGCACCCGGACGGCCGGATGATCGCGAGCGCGGGGGAGGCGGGCGAGGTGGTGATCTGGGACGTCAGCGATCCGTCGCGGCCCGTCGAGGTGTCGTCGCTGCGCTCGGGCGCGCGGTTCGACGCCGCCTCCATCGCGTTCAGCCCCGACGGCTCGTTGCTCGGCGGTGCGGACGGCACCCGCACGACCATCTGGAGCATCGACGTGCCGCGGTTGCTGGAGAAGCTGTGCGCGGACTCGCCGCCCATTCCGGAAACCGAGTGGCGGCAGTACCTTCCGGACATCCCTTACGACCCGCCGTGCGCGTGAAGGGAGCCTCTCGTGAGACGTGTTCTCCCGTTTTTGTTGCTGCTGACGGCATGTGGTGGCCCGTCGGTCGGGCCGAAGATCTCCGGCGCGCCTCAGCCCGGAAACTCGGTGGTGGTGACGACGGCACCGTCCGAGGGGGCAAGACCATCGCTCGGTCAGGCGCCAGACGACCTGCTCGACGTGGACTGGCAGCAGGCGACGCTGACCGCGGAGTTCTGCGATGTCGAGAAGCCGGTGACGATGGCGAACGGCGAGGCGAAGGCCACGTCCACGATCTGGGGCGAGGTCGAGGTCGTGGTCAACCCGCGCAAACCCGCCTGGTTCGGTGACATCGACGGCGACGGTCACGACGAGGCGGCGGTCAACCTCTACTGCGAGAACGGCGGGCACACGGCGTCGAGCCAGCTCGCGTTCGGGCTCGTGGTGGTGAGAGCGGTCAACGGCACGATGGAACTCATCGGCGAGATCAGCACGACGACCATGCGGGACGACGCGCCGCACGTGCCGTCGCTGACCGATCCGCGGTTCGAGTACGGCGCGATCACGGTGCGGGAGCTCTGGTACCGGCCGAACGACGCCAACTGCTGCCCGAGCGGAGTCTCGCAGACCAGGTGGTCGCTGCGTGACGGCACGCTGAAAGCAGCCCCGGCCATCCAGGTGTCCTGACACGTCGGATGACTTAGGCCTGCTGAGGCCTTGAACCTGATAGCTCAGGGTGTAATCATCGGATCTCTCGCCGCCGCCCCGACGAGAAAAGCGATGGTCATGGCACTACGACGTTTGTGTGTGGCCGTAGTGGCCGCGCTGCTCGCTGGCCTGGTCACGATGATCACGCCTGCCGCCGCGCAGGCCGAGGTGCAACACCCGAGACAGGAGTGGCTGCGCAAGTCCACCGCCGGCCTCTTCCTGCACTGGGGCATGTTCACCGCCCCGAAGCACCTGAACTGCGCCGAGTGGGAGCGTGACGTCACCGGCGGAGGGTGGACCCCCGACTACTGGATCGACGAGGCCAAGAAGCTCGGCGCCTCCTACGTCGTGCTCGCGACGTTCCACTCACGACTCGGCTACGCGCGCCCGTGGCCGTCCAAGATTCCCGGCAGCTGCGCCACCGAACGCGACCTGCTCGGCGAGCTGGTCAAGGCGGGCAAGGCCAAGGGCGTCAAGGTCATCCTCTACATGACCGACGACCCGCAGTGGCACGCCGAGCAGGGCGTGGAGATGCTCGACTCGGCCGCGTACTCCGCCTACAAGGGCGAGCAGGTCGACCTCACCACGCGCGAGGGCTTCGGCAAGTACAGCTACGACCTCTTCTTCGAGGTCATGAAGAACTACAACGACCTCGCGGGCTTCTGGATCGACAACGACAACGAGTACTGGGAGCGCAACAAGCTCTACGAGCAGATCCGGCAGATCCAGCCCACCTGGTTGTTGAGCAACAACAACGAGGACACGCCGATCATGGACACGGTCTCGAACGAGCAGAAGACCGGCATGTTCCCGTCCTACGACTACCCGGCCGCGACGTTCACGCCGATGCCGCGTCTCTCCGAGGCCTGCTACAAGCTCCCGGACACCGGCGACTGGTGGTACGGCGGCGGTGACTCCGTCGTCAACACGCGCCTGAACGTCGGCCGCTACATCACGAACGCGGGCTCGTCGATCAAGTCGCTGATGGCCGAGACGCCGATGGTGAACGGCAGGATGCCGGCACAGCAGGAGACCTACAACAACTTCATGTCCTCGTGGGTGACGCCGATCAAGGAGTCGATCCAGGGTGTCGAGGGCGGTGGGTACATGTACGGCGGCATGCAGCCGGGGTTCTGGAACGACGGCGCGCACGGCGTGATCACCATCAACCCGTCCACCGGCAAGCAGTACGTGCACGTGGTGACTCGTCCGCGCGCTGACTTCGTCCGGTTGCGGGACAACGGGTACCGGGTCTCGAAGGTGACCGACCTGCGGACTGGCGAGCCGCTCAGGTTCTCGCAGTCCGCGGGACATCTGACGATCGAGGGCATCACGGCGTGGGACGAGTACGACACCGTGTTCTCGGTGGAAACCCGTGGACAGCAGGGCTTCTACGACGACGTGAAGGCGTACGCGACGTCGTCGAAGGACGGCTTCCCCGCCTCGAACCTGACCGACGGCAGCTACGAGAAGTACTGGGACGCGGCCGCCGCCCAGCCCGTGTCGATCTCGCTGGACCTGGGGCGCCGCAAGGAGGCCTCGTTCCTCGCGATCAACCAGCGGGAGTCGTCGCCGACGCACGCCCGCGTGTCGTTCGGCCGGCCGGAGGA
>JAVXWK010001050.1:0-4452 GCA_032230575.1 Pseudonocardiales bacterium
TGGCACCACTTCGTCCAGGCGTACCACCTCCTCGAGAGGCAGATCGAACAGCAGTTGCAGCGCGACGCGGGCCTCTCGCACGCGCAGTACAACGTGCTGGTCGTGCTGTCCGAACAGCCGGGCAACCGCATGCGCATGACCGAGCTCGCGCGCCGCGTCGTGGTGTCGAAGAGCTCGCTGACCTACCAGATCGGCAAGCTGGAGAAGTCGGGACTCGTGCGGCGCGAACCGCACGAGTCCGACGAGCGCGGCATCCTCGCGGTGCTCACGGACGCGGGCAAGGAACTGCTCGACTCCGCCGCGCCCGGCCACGTCGAGACGGTCCGCGCGTACCTCATCGACCTGTTCACGCCGGAGCAGCTCGCGCAGCTCGGCGGGTTCATGCAGGTCGTGCACGAGAAGGCGGACGACTAGGCCGACGCAGGTGGGTGCGATGTGTACGCCAGG
The DNA here is from genome assembly GCA_032230575.1 of Pseudonocardiales bacterium. GTDB lineage: Bacteria > Actinomycetota > Actinomycetes > Mycobacteriales > Pseudonocardiaceae > Lentzea. The sequence continues at coordinate 448 of JAVXWK010001050.1, forward strand.
TCGGTCTTGCCGGTCAGCCGCGTGCCTTCGAGGATCACCTTGGGCGTGAGCCTCATTCTGTTAGCTTGCCTTGTGATCCTGTGCCTCGACGTCGGTTCCACCTGGACCAAAGCCGCCCTGATCTCGGACGAGGGCGAGCTGGTCAGGACCGGACAGCACCCGACCACGCCGCCCGAGGTGCTGCACGGCATCGACGCGCTGCGTGAGTCCGTGGGCGACGGCGAGCTCCTGGCGTGCTCGTCGGCCGGCGGTGGCCTGAGGCTCGCGGTCGTGGGCCAGGAACGTGTCGTGAGCGCCGAGGCCGGCTACCGGGTCGCGTTGTCCGCGGGCGCCAAGATCGTGCACGTCAGCGCGGGCCCGGTCGACGTGAAAGCGCTGCGTGCCACCAAACCCGACCTGATCCTGCTCGTCGGCGGCACGGACGGCGGCGACCAGTCCGTCCTGCTCCACAACGCCGCGAAGCTCGCCCGCGTCGCCGTGCCGATCGTGCTGGCGGGCAACATCGAGGCGCAGCCGGAGGCGTTGCGACTGCTCGCGGCGAGGACCGTCGTGGCCTGCCCGAACGTGCTCCCGGACGTCGGTCAGCTCGCCCCGGAACCGGCGCGCAAGGCCATCCGCGCCGCCTTCCTGCAGCACGTGATCGGCGGCAAGGGCCTGTCGCGCGGCCCTCGTTTCCGCCAACTCGTGCGCGCCGTGACGCCCGACGCCGTGTTGGCGGGCGTCTCGCGGTTGGCAGCGCAGGACCGTGAGGGCGCCGTGCTGGTGGTGGACGTCGGCGGCGCGACCACGGACGTCTACTCAGCGGTGTCCACGGCGGACAGCGAGGGTCTGGAACGGACCGTCGCCCTCCCACCGGACCGCCGCACGGTCGAAGGCGACCTCGGCATGCGCTGGTCCGCGCCGGGTGTGGTGAAGGAAGCCCACGCCGAACGCCTCACCACCGAAGACCTCACGCACGAAGCCCAACTGCGTGCCGAGAACGTCGGTTGGCTCCCAGACGACCCGACTGTGGACGTGAAGCTGGCGTCGTTCGCGGCGATCTTGGCCGTCCGCAGGCACCTGCGCCAGGTAGACGGCCAGCTCGGACCCCACGGCGCGGGCCTGCTCGTCCTCTCCGGCGGCGTCTTCCGGCACACCGAAGACCTCACGCCCGTCATCGAAGCGCTGCGCGGCGACCCGGTCCTCAGGCCGATCCTGCGCACCGCCGAGATCACCGTGGACCGCGACTACGTGTTGGCGCCAGTGGGCCTGCTCGCCGAGTCGGGGCGGCTCGAAGCCGCCGACCGACTGGCGAAACGACTGACCTAAGCGGACTCTTCCTCGTCCACGAACTCCAGGAGATCGCCGGGCTGGCACTCCAGCACCCGGCACATGGCCTCCAAAGTGCTGAACCGCACGGCTTTCGCCCGCCCGTTCTTCAGCACCGCGACGTTGGCGGGCGTCAGCCCGACCTTCTCCGCGAACTCGCCGACGCTCATCTTGCGCTTGGCCAGCTCGACGTCGATGCGCACGATGATCGCCATCAGATCACCGACTCCATGTCGGCGCGCAACGTGGTCGCCCGCTGCAGCAGCGCCCGCATCACGATCAGCACGAGCCCGATCACTGAAACCCCCGTCGTGAGCACGAAGAACAACACCAGCACACCGGGGTCGTCGGCGATGAAGCCGAGGTAGATGAACACGGCCACCAGCACCACCCAGCCGGCCGCGATCGCCCAGACCATCACGTCGACCCACTTGATCGCGGCCTCGGTGAAGATCAGATCCTTGCGCACCAGGGTGAGCAGCTTCCACGTGGCCACGATCACCACCTGCACGCACAGCACCCAGAAGATCGCGACGATCATGATCGCGAGGTTCTCGGTCGCGTGCTCCGGGTGCTGCTCGGCCGAGTACCTGTACGAGCCCGGGATCGACAACGTCTCCAGCATGACGAGGACCCCGAACAGCGCCACCAGGAAGAACCGGAGCGCGATCACCGCCCAACGTTCAGAAATCATGGATCGAGTATCGGTAGCGATCTATCGAAAGTCAATCGGTAGTGATCGTGTTGCAACAGGTCTCTACAGTGATCGCCGTGGGACTGCGTGAGCGCAAGAAGACCGAGACCCGAGCGGCGCTGTCGGAAGCCGCCCTGCGGCTGGCCCTGGAGAAGGGCGTCGACAACGTGCGCGTCGACGAGATCGCCGAGGCCGCGGGCGTCTCCCCGCGCACCTACAACAACTACTTCGCGAGCCGCGAACACGCGATCGTCGCGGGCATCACGGCCTCCCGAGCCCAGGCAGTGGCTTCCGCGCTCCGCTCACGACCTTCGTCCGAGCCCCTGGTCGAGTCGATCATCGCCGCGTTCGCCGAGCAGTACCGCGAACCGCCGTCCGACGCCCTCACCCTGATCAACTCGACGCCGGCGTTGCGCGAGGCCTACCTCGACTCGACCGCTTCCATGGAACCGCCGATCGCGTCCGTGATCGCCGAACGCCTGGGCAAGGACCCGCTGGGCGCCGAGGTCCTGGCCGCCGCGGTGTCGGCGGCGGCGCGGATCGGCATGCAGCGCTGGGTGGACCTGCGCCCGTCCGGCCTGGTCGTGATGACGGCGACGTCCGTGGAGGACCACCTGCGCGAGGCGATCAGCCACCTCGCGCCCGCCCTCACGTGAGCTCGTCGGCGAGCACGCACATCAGCAGCTCGTCGTGCCACTCGCCGTCGCGGTGGAACGCCTGCCGCAGCCGCCCGTCCACCTGGAAGCCGAGCTTCTGGTACGACCGGATCGCCCGCTCGTTCGCCTCGACCACGGTGAGCTCGATCGAGTGCAGCCGCAACGTGCGGAACCCGTACCGGCAGAGCGTGCGCAGGGCATCGGTGCCGTAGCCGCCGCCCCAGAACTCCTGCTCGCCGATGTAGATGTCGACCTTGCCACGCGCGTTGACCGGGTCCGCGTCCCGCAACGCGACGATGCCGATGGTCTTGCGCTCCTCCACCGTCTCGACGCAGAGCGTGACCTTCTCGTACGAGTTCTCCTCGCGGTCGGCGAGGCGCTTGCGCAACCCGGCCAGCGACTCGTGGAAGTAGGCCTGCAGCCAGCGCATGACGTTCTCGTCGTTGTGCCAGCGGTAGAGCGCGTCGGCGTCCTCGGGTTCGAGCGGCCGCAGACGTACGAGATCACCGATCAGCATGGTCACACGCTCCTACGGACTCGAACCACACCATCGTCGTCGGGCAGCACCGCGGTGAGCAGCGGGTCGTACTCGTCCTCGTAGCCGGAGATCACCAACGCGGACTTCGCCTTGACCAGACGGACTGCGATGGCGGGGCGGTCCTCGCCGTCCGCCCAGAAGTTCGTGATCCGCCCGTCCCGGTCCTCCCAGACCACCGTGACCAGGTCGCGGTCGTCGAGGGTGCGCAGTTCCGCGACGACGTCCTCGTTCAGCTCGGGCCAGATCATCAACCGGGCGCGCGGCGTGAGGCCGGCACGGACCGCGGGCGTGTCGGCGGAGCGCAGGCGATGCCAGCGGGAGGCGTTGCCGACGTGCTGCTCCTCCAGGATCACCGTCCCGCGCTCGGCCGCGAGCCTCGCCAGCTCCGCCCAGAACTCGTCGTCGGCCGGCCGCGGTTCTTCCAGCTCGTTGAAGTACGGGTCCCACGGCGAGCGGTCGACCAGCTTGGGGAACAGGCCGAGCGTGCGCACGTGCGCGACGGCGTCATGGCAGGGTTCGGCGCTGCCGATGTACATGTACTGGTCATAACCGACGTGGACGAAGAAGCGGTCGTCGGACTCCAGCCGGCACCAGGCACCGTTGTCCCGCAGCATCGCTCGAACCAGCGCCACACCGGTGGCGAGCGGAACCCGCGCCCCGTCGTGGTAGCCGGAGAGGTCGGGCGGGAACAGCCCGATCAAGCCGTGCCCGTCGATGTTCGGTTCCAGCCCGAAGTTGACGAACCCGCTGACCTCGGGCTCGCGGATCGTCAGCTCGGTAATGCCGGTGTCCGAAGCGAACGCTGCCAC
>JAVXWK010000356.1:0-11202 GCA_032230575.1 Pseudonocardiales bacterium
GACCTGGTGCGCCAGACCGATCAGTTCGTGTCGCTCGTCGGCCGCGTGATGAATGAGGCGCGGCAGTGAACGCTCTGGAAGTGCTGCGTCGTGAGGCCGATCTGCTCGCCATGTCCGCGATCGGCCAGCCACCGCACAAGGGCGTGCCCGCGTGTCCCGGGCTCAACCTCGGGGAGACCGTCCGGCACGTCGGCAGCGGCTACCGGACGGCGCTGGAGTGGATCAGGCTCGGCCGTGAGCCGGAAACCGGGGAATGGCAGGAGTTTCCGGCGGACGGCGAGGATCCGCTGGAGTTCATGCGCTCGGGCGCGGAGGCCGTGCTGGCGGAACTGGAGGCGCACGAGGAGGACGAGCCGTGCGCGACCTGGTGGCCCGTGCAGCAGAACTACGGGTTCTGGCGGCGACGGCTCGCGCACGAGACAACGTTGCACCGCATGGACATCCAGGGCGCCGCGGGCATGGAGGTCGGCCCGGTCACCGACGAGGTCGCGATCGACGGCGTCGACGAGGTGCTCACGTTGTGGCTGGGGCACAAGCTCGACGTGCTCGGCGTGCGGGGGTCGCGGGACAGCCTGGTCACGATCCAGGTTCAGGACCACCTGTGGCTCACGCGTTGCGGTCCGCAGGGGGCGTCGGCATGGCGCGTGGTCGACCCGGAGGACGCGCATCTCGCCGACGCGCAGGTGTCCGCGAACCCGATGACGATGTACCGCTGGCTGTGGGGACGGCTGCCCGACCGGATGGTCCAGGTGATCGGTGACCACGACGCGATCGCGCAGCTGTGGGCGTTACTGCGGCTCGCGACCAAGTAGCACGTTCGCGGTCTCCGCACCCGTCGCCGACAACAGCCGGTAGCGGGCGCGGCAGCCGTCGAACTCCAGCAGTGCCACGGAGTTCCCGAAGTGCGGGCCGCTGGTCTTGCGCCAGCGCATCAGGTCCTGCGGCACGCCCGCGAGAGTTGCGAGGCGCCGGCACACCCAGGCCGCCGTGACCGACCACGACAGCCGGAAGATCGGCAGGAACACGTTCGGCGGCTCGTTGTGCACCGGCGAGCACACGAGCTGCGTCACCGTCGCTTCGGTCGGCGCGGGGAAGTCGGCTTCGGCGACGTAGCTGTGGTGGACATCGCCGGAGAGCACCGAAACCGTTGCGGCGCCGTTGTTCGCTGCCTTCTCGATCATGCGGGTGAGCCGGTCGAACGACTCGCGGAACGCCGGCCAGTGCTCGAGGTCCGCTGCCTGCCGGATCTTCTCCGCCGCTCTGCCCTGCCAGCCCTTCTTGCGCGCGCCGACCTCGTTGAGGGACTGGAAGTGGCTGAGCGCGTGCGGCATCAGCCACGGCAGCGACGAGCCGATCAGCAGGTGGTCGTAGTCGCCTTGTGAGTTTCGCTCAAGCCACTCGAACTCGGCGTCGCTGACCATCTGCCGCTTGTCGTTCTCCAGGATGCGGCCGCAGCGCGTGTCGACCATCAGCAGCCTGGTGCGGCCGAAGTCGCGGCGGAAGCTCCACCAGGTGGACTTGCGGCCCTCCGTCTCCTTGTCCGCTTCCTCCGCGAACTCCTCCAGCAGCGGCAGCACGTCGGTGCCCTGGGCCTTCACCTTGGCGTACAAGGGATCCCTGGCGAGCTCGTCCGGGCCGAGGTTGCCGAGGTGCTGGTACACCCAGTACGACGAGATGGCGCCGCGAATCCTGTTGCGCCACCAGGGTTTGCCGGCCATTTCGTTGCGCCACACCGCGGACGTGTTCCAGTCGTCGCGCACGTCGTGGTCGTCGAAGATCATCGAGGACGGGACGACCGACAGCAGCCAGCGGATCTCCGGGTCGCCCCAGGTCTCGTGGTAGAGGTGGGCGTACTCGCGGAAGTGCACGACCTCACCGTCGGGTTCCTGCGTGCCGTGGCGGTGTTCTTTGAGCCACTGCTTGGTGGCTTCGGTGGGTTCGTCGGCGTAGACCTGGTCTCCCAACAGGATCAGCGCCTGCGGCCAGTCCTGTTCCGGCGTGCTCATGAGCCGTTGCGCGAAGGCGTCGAGGGCGTCGGGGCCGACCGGCTGGTTCGGCGCGGCACGGCACGACCCGAAGGCGATCCTGGTGACCTCACCGGTGCGGATGACGGGTTTCGGGAACTTGCTGTCGGGTTCCGGCCAGACCGTGTGCTGGTCCAGCTTGACGTCGTACTCGGTGCGCGGGCCCAGGTTCTCCAGTCTGACGAGGGCGAAGTGCTGCTCCCCTGCCTGGAACGTGTGCGCGGTGTGCCCTGCGATCGTGACGTCGCAGGACGCGTCCGTCTCGACCCACACGGTCGCGGACGTCTCGTTCACATGCCTGAGGAGCGGTCCGAGCACCAGCTTCGCCACCCGCGAGACAGTACCCTCGCACGCGTGGAAATCACGTTCGACGCAGCCGATCCCTCCGCTCTGGCAGCGTTCTGGTCCGAGTTCGCCGGTGACGAGATCGAGCTGACGTTCGTGTGGAGCGACGCCCCGAAGATCGAGAAGAACCGGGTGCACATCGACCTGGCCTCGTCATCGCCCGAACACCAGGCGGACATCGTGGCGCGGGCCCTGAAGCTCGGCGCCGAGCACGCGGACATCGGGCAGCGTGACGTGCCGTGGGTGGTGCTGCGCGATCCGCAGGGCAACGAGTTCTGCGTCCTGGAACCGCGGCCCGAGTACACGGGGGTGATCGCGGCGGTCGTCGTCGACTCACCGGATCCACTGGCGTCCGCTCAGGCGACCGGGCATCCGGTGGTGCGCAGCGGCGAGGGCTGGGCGTCGGTGCGGCCAGAGCCCGGACCGTGGCTGGAGTTCGTGCGAACCTCCGACTCGGAGCCGATCACGAACCGCGTGCGCGTGCGGTGGGCTGACCCGAGCTGATGCCGGTCGATCTCTGGGAGGCCTGGCGGCTCTGGATCACCGGCACGTCGATGCAGCAGGTCGTGCTGTGGGGCATGCCGCTCGTGTGGTGGGGCCGCGCGGGCAAAGCCGCCCAGTTCCTGGCTGGGCTCGTCGCGCTGCTGGACATCATCGGACCCGTGCGGTTGCGGACGTGGGCGGGCGGATCGGCGGGGTCGCGATGGCCCGGCTGCGCCAGCTGCGGCTGCTCGCCACACTCGACGCCCTGGCGGGACTTCCGGCAGCACTGGTTCAGCGGCATTCCGATCCGCGGTTTGTCGAGTTCGGCGCAGGGTGCGCGGGCTCTCCGGCAGATCAGGGAGCAGGAGGAGTTCCGGAAGCGGTACCGCGTAAGTGAGACCGTCGAGTCGATCGTGCTCTTCGCGATCGCCGGTTTCATCCTCGCGGGACTGATCGACAACCGTCTGATCGACTGGACGGTGGACACAGTCCTGGACCATCCGTGGTTGGTGGTGTTCGTGCCCCCTCATCTACGTCCCGGGCTTCGCGTTCTATGTCGTCTCGCTGCTCGGCGCGGCGTTCGGGTTCGTCGTGCTGCGCCCCTGGCGTGGCTGCTCGACCGCGAGAACCCCGGCTTCCACTTCGATCTTCCCGCCAGCTGAAATCCAGTATCCGATATATCAGTTATGCAAAAAACGTTTGCGGACGTCCGCAAACGTTTTTTGCATAAGGAGGCGTTGACGCAGGTCAGAACGCTGCGGCGACGAGGCGGGCTAGAGGGCGGCCAACCGTTCACGCAAGGTGTCGAGGCCCATCGAGCCCATCTCGAGGGCCTCCTTGTGGAAGCGCTTGAGGTCGAAGTCGGCGCCCTTGCGGGCACGAGCGTCCTCGCGCGCGGCGAGCCAGAGGCGTTCGCCGAGTTTGTAGGCCGGGGCCTGGCCGGGCCAGCCGAGGTAGCGGTCGAGCTCGTCGCGAGCGGCCGCGGGCTCCTGCAGGGTCCGGGTCAGCATGAACTCGAGGCCGAGCTCGGGGGTCCAGCGCTCGCCGGGGTGGAAACCGGTGCCGGCCGGGATCTCGAGCTCCAGGTGCATGCCGATGTCGATGATCACGCGGGCCGCGCGGAACAGGTGCGCGTCGAGCATGCCGAGCAGGTCGCCGTCGTCGTCGAGGTAGCCGAGCTCGCGCATGAGGCGCTCCGCGTACAGGGCCCAGCCCTCGCCGTGGCCCGAGACCCAGCACATCAGGCGCTGGAAGTCGTTGAGCGTCGCCGACTGGTACACCGCCGTCGCACACTGGAGGTGATGGCCCGGCACACCCTCGTGGTAGACGGTCGAGGTCTCGCGCCACGTCGGGAACACGGACTTGTCCTCGGCGATCGACCACCACATGCGGCCGGGACGGGAGAAGTCCGCGGTCGGCGGGGTGTAGTAGGCGCCGACGCCACCGCCGGGCGGGGCGATCTTGCACTCGAGGTTCATCAGCGCGTCCGGCAGGTCGAAGTGCACGTCGCGCAGGTCGAGCAGGGCCTTGTCGGAGAGCTCCTGCATCCACGCCTGTAGGCCGTCCTGGCCGTGGACCTGGTAGCGCGGGTGCTCGTCGAGGTAGGCAGCGGTCTCCGCCAGCGAGGCGCCCGGCTTCAGGCGGGCCGCGACCTTCTTCATCTCGGCCTCGATGCCGAGGAACTCCTCCCAGCCCCACGCGTACGCCTCGGCCAGGTCGAGCCGCGAGCCCGTGAAGTAGCGCGAGCCGAGGCGGTAGCGCTCCTCGCCGACGGCGTCCTTCGCGGGCGCGACAGGAGCGAGCGTCGTGCGCAGGAACGAGGCGAACTCGGCGTAGGCGGAGGAAGCAGCGGCGGCACCGGCGTCCAACGACGAACGCAACGCACCCGAGGCGTCGGAAGTGGCCACGAAGGAGGTGAAGAACGTGGAGGCCCAGACGTCGCACTGCTCGGCGACCCTGGTCACCTGGCGCAGCGCGGAAACGTGTCCACGGGAAGCGGCGTGCGAGAGAGAGGCGCGGAGACCGTCCAAAGCGGCGGGCACGGCGGAAAGACGCCGCCCGATCGTGGCCCAGTTCTCCGGCGTGTCGGTCGGCATCTGGTCGAAGATGTCGCGCACCGACTGGATCGGGCTCGCGATCACGTTCAGCGAGGACTCGTTCTCGCCTGCCTCGTAGAGCTCGTGCTCAAGCCCCACGCGCTCCAGGAAGACGGCGCGCGCCGCGTCCTCGGAGGCATCCGCGGGCTGTGCGGCCGTGATGTCGGTGAGAGCGCGCACAGCGAGTTCGTCGCGTGCCGCGATCCCTTCCGGCGAGAAGTCCGTCAGCTGGTCCTCGGATCCCGCGAAGCCCAGGTGAGTGGCGGTGATGGGGTCGAGCGCCGCGTAGTCGCTGACGTACTTGTTGCTGATGTCGTGCACCGATGCCATGGCGCGAGACGCTACCTCGCGGCTCTCGACACCAAAAGGTAGTTAGTCAAGCTCACGACCAAAGGAGGGCCTGCGTCGTTTGGAGGGGACTGGCAGGATGTCCGCCGTGCGTCGATCCCGGGCACTTCTGGTGCCGGTTTTCCTGCTGCTCACCCTGTTCTCCTTGAGCGGATGCGTTCGCGTCTACGCGGCCATGGCCGTGTCGGACGACGACCGCATCTCGGGTGAGATCGTCGCGGCCACGCCGCCCACGCAGGACAACGATCCCGGCCCCCAGCTCAAGGTGCCGCCGGAGCTCGCGAGCCGCGTGACCACCAAGCCCTACCGGGTGGAGTCGTACGCGGGCACGCAGCTGTTCTTCAACGGGCTGTCGTTCGACGAGATGCGCACGCTGTCGATGTCGACCAGCTCGTCGAACAGCCGCTACAGCATGAACTTCCGCCGGTCGGGTGATCTTGTCACGTTGTCGGGCTCGGTCGACCTCACCCAGGTGCCCGTGGAACGCGCGGACATCCAGATCAAGGTCAGCTTCCCCGGCAAGATCGTGAACACCAACGGCCGCGAGGAGGAGAACAACACGATCGCGTGGTCTCCGAAGCCCGGTCAGGCGTCGATGCTCCAGGCGACCGTGCAGTACGCGGGTGAGGAGTCCGGCTCGTTCCTCGGCTGGGCGTTGCTCGTCGCCGGGCTCACCGGTGGTGCCGCGCTGATCGTCGTCGTGCTCGCTCTCATCGCGCACAAGCGCAACGTGATGGCTTAGGCGCGAGTCACCAAACCCAAGCGCCCCAACACTTCCTTCGTCGCCTTCGAGCGGTTCATCGTGTAGAAGTGCAGCGCCGGAACGCCCTCGTCGAGCAGTTTCTGGCACATCTCGGTCGCGATGTCGATGCCCGTCGCACGGAACCCGGCCGCGTCGTCCGCGTACGGCTCCAGCCTGCGCGAGATCTCGACCGGCAGATCGGCACCGGACAGCTCGACGATCTTGGACAGGCCACGCGCCGACAGCATCGGCATGATGCCGGGCAGGATCGCCGCCTGGCAGCCCGCGGCCGCCACCCTGTCCCGCATCCGCAGGAACGGCTCCGGCTCGTGGAACAGCTGTGCCACCGCGTAGTCCGCGCCCGCGTTGAGCTTGCGCAGCAGGAACTTCAGGTCGGTGTCGAGGTCGTTCGAGCGCGGGTGCCCGTACGGGAACGCCGCCACGCCGACGCAGAAGTCGCCCAGTTCGCGGACGAGCGACACGAGCTCGTCGGCGTAGTTGAGGCCTTCCGGGTGCGCGACCCACTCGCCCATCGCGTCGCCGGGAGGGTCGCCGCGCAGCGCCAGGACGTTGCGCACGCCGATCGCCGCGTACCAGCCGATCACGTTGCGCAGCTCGGCCACCGAGTGGTCGACGGCAGTGAGGTGCGCGACTGGCAGCAGCGTCGTCTCCTGCGCGATGCGGCCGGTGGCGCGGATCGTGCGGTCCCGCCGCGACCCACCGGCGCCGTAGGTGATCGACACGAACGCCGGATCGAGGCCCTCCAGCTCGCGGACGGCCTTCCAGAGGATCTTCTCGTCCTCGGCGTCCCGAGGCGGCAGAAACTCCACCGAGAACTTGGGAGACTCGCCTCGGAGCCTCTCCACCACCGACGTCATGGCCACAACCCTAGTGTGTCTTCCGCTAGGTGAGACTCCAGCTCACTATGTGGTACGCGTGCCCCGGCATGCGGGTGGTCCGGGACACAGCGGACCATGGACATGTGTCCCACCACCCCATCGACGTGTCGCTGCCCACGCACGTCGAAGAAGCGTTGACCACGTACCTGGCCTCCCGGCGCGCGTCCGGCGAGGCGATGGACCCCAGCTTCGCGAGCGCGGTGGACGCGCTGTCGGAGTTCGTACTGGGCGGTGGCAAGCGCATCCGTCCGACGTACGCGTGGTGGGGGTGGCGCGCCGCCGGTGGCGACCCCGACGGTGAGCTCGCGGACGAGGTTCTCACGGCGGTGAGCTCGCTGGAGCTGATCCAGGCGTGCGCGCTGATCCACGACGACCTGATGGACGCCTCGTCGGTGCGCCGGGGCAAGCCGACCGTGCACATCGCGTTCGGCGCGCGGCACCGCGACCAGCGCTGGCTCGGGTCGTCGGAACGGTTCGGCATGTCGGCGGCGGTGCTGATCGGCGACATCGCGCTGGCGTGGGCGGACGACATGCTGTTCGCGGCCGGGCTGCCGTCCGAGGTGCTGCGGCGGATGAGCGAGCCGTGGCGGGACATGCGCACCGAGATGCTCGCGGGCCAGTACCTCGACGTGCTGACGCAGGCACAGGGCGACTCCTCCCCGGACGCGGCGCTGCGCATCGACCGGCTCAAGACCGCCGCGTACACCGTCGAACGTCCGTTGCACATGGGCGCGGCGATGGCGGGCGGCTCGCCGGAGCTCATCGACGGGCTGCGGGCGTTCGGTGCCGACATCGGCGTCGCGTTCCAGCTGCGCGATGACCTGCTCGGTGTGTTCGGCGACCCGGAGGTGACCGGCAAGCCCGCCGGTGACGACCTCGCCGAGGGCAAGCGCACGCTGCTCGTGGCCCTGGGCATGCAGTTCGGCGCCGATATATTGGATATCGCTCTGGGCAAGCCGGACCTCGACCTCGACACCGTGGAGGAGGTCCGCCGCGCGCTCGTGAAGGTCGGCGCCGTCGACGCCGTCGAGGAGCGCATCGAGGAGCTGACGAAGAGCGCGCTGGCCGCCCTCGACGCGGCACCCGTGGCAGAGCTCGCCGCGACCAAGCTCGCGGACCTCGCGATCAGCTCCACGAAGCGGACTTTCTAGCGCTCTGTTGCGTGCTGGCGCTTCCGTGCCTTGTGCAACGATGTTCGCGCGATGGCAGCAACTCCGTCACTCCTCCGCACGAGCTCCGAGGTGTTTCCACCGGAGCCTTCAGCTGCCGTACGCGCGAACGTCCACACCATCCCCGTCCGCACGACCGTGCTCGGCCTGCTGGGCGTGACGCTGATGGCGCTCGGAGGCATGGGTGCAGGCGCGGTCCCCGAGCACGACCCGTTGCTCGCCTGGGCCGGACTGAGCTGGCTGCGCTACGGCCACGGCCACGACCTCGCGATCATGGTGCTGTACCTGGGTCTCGGTCTGGTCGTCTGGGCGTGGATCAGGCTCGGCAGGCACGTGCGGTCAGGTGAGTCCGGCGACCACGCGGTGCTCGTCACGGTGACGGCCTGGACGGTGCCGCTGCTGTTCGCGCCACCGCTGTTCAGCAAGGACGTCTACAGCTATCTCGCGCAAGGCCAGCTCGCGTTGAGCGGCTACGACCCGTACGGGGTCGGGCCCGCGGTGCTGCAGAGCGCGCTCAGCGAGAACGTCAGCGGGGTGTGGCAGCACACGCCCGCGCCGTACGGGCCGTTGTTCATCCTCGTCGCCAAGGCGATCGTGTGGCTCACCGGCGGCAGCGTGGTCCTCGGTGTCATCGCGATGCGCCTCTCGATCGCCGGCGGGCTCGTGCTGCTGTGCTGGGCGCTGCCGGGGCTCAGCCGTCATCTGGGTGGGAGGTCCGCGATCGCGCTGTGGCTGGTGGCGGCGAACCCGCTGCTGCTGATCCATCTGGTCGGCGGCGCGCACAACGACATGCTGATGATCGGGCTGATGGCCGCGGGCGTGCTGCTGGTGCTCGACCGCAGGCACGTGCTCGGCTTCGTGCTGCTCGGGCTCGCGTTCTCGGTGAAGGCGACGGCGGTCGTGATCGTGCCGTTCCTCGTCTGGATCTGGGCGGCGCGGCTGGACGGCGACAAGCGCGCCCGCTTTCTCAGGGCGCTGCTACCGGGCGCGGCGGCGTTCCTCGGGGTGTTCGCGGCCTGCACGCTGGTCGCCGGAGTGGGCCTCGGCTGGATCCCCGCGCTGCGCAACTCGTCGGTGATCATCAACTGGCTGTCGGTCCCGAGCGGGGTCGGCGCCTTCGTGCGCATGGTCGTGAGCTGGTTCTCCGACGACAGCGCCAACGCCGGCAGCGGCATCTACATCGGCGTCGCGCGGACGCTCGGCTCGGTCGTGCTGATCTGGGTCGCGTGGACGCAGTGGTGGGCGGCGCGGGACGGCGACGTGCGCGACAACCTGCGGGGCGGCGCGGTGACGAGGCTGGCCGTCGCGCTGCTGTCCCCCGCGACGCTGCCGTGGTACTTCAGCTGGCCGCTGGCGCTGGCCGCCGGGTTCCTGTGGTCCACACGCGCGCTGGTGACGGTGACGCTCGCGTCGGTCTTCCTGCTGCTGGTGACGTTCCCGAACGGAGACACGGGCCTGTACTTCTGGAGCTACCTGTCCTTCGCGCTCGGCGTGTCGGCGCTGGCGGCGTGGTCACTGGTGGAGCCGGACCCGTTCGGCCTGTCCCTGCGATACGAAGACGAATGAACACCAATATATTGGATATGGCGTCCGCGTATGCCGCGTGCCGCAGGATCAACGTTCGCTACGGCAAGACGTTCTTCCTGGCCACGACGCTGCTGCGCCCAGACCAACGACCGGCTGTGCACGCGCTGTACGCATTCGCGCGGTGGGCCGACGAGATCGTCGACGCGGCCGGTGTCGACAACCGCGCGGACGAACTCGACGACCTGGAGCGACTGCTCGACGGTTACCTCGAAAGCGGGCACCCGTCGAACCCGGTCCTGCTCGCGCTCGCGGACACGATGCGCCGCTACGACATCGACAGGTCGCTCTTCACGGACTTCCTCGCGTCGATGCGGATGGACCTCGACGTCACCGAGTACGCCGACCTCGACGCGCTCGGCGCGTACATGCACGGCTCGGCGGAGGTCATCGGGCTGCAGATGCTTCCGGTGCTCGGCACCGTCGTACCCCGCGCGGAAGCCGCGCCGTACGCGGCCCGGCTCGGGGTGGCGTTCCAGCTGACGAACTTCCTGCGCGACGTCGGCGAGGACCTCGACCGCGGCCGCGTCTACCTGCCGCAGGACGTCCTGGGCGCGCACGGCGTCGACCGCGACCTTTTGCAATGGGTTCGTCGCCATCGTCGCGCAAACGTCCGGGTGCAACGGGCGCTGGACGACCTCGTCGCGCACTCATATGCGATATATCAGTCGGCCGAGCCGGGGATCGCGATGCTGTCGCCGGCGTCGCGGCCTTGTATGCGGACCGCGTACACGCTGTATCGCGACATCCTGGGACTGGTCGGCTGCGAGGTCCTCTGGAAGCGGGTCGCCGTGCCGAACTCTCGTCGCCTCGCGGTGGCAGTGCCCGGCGCGGGCCGGGCACTGCTCGCACGCGCGATGGTCAGATGAACCCGCGGTCAGCCCTGGTCCGGCTAGATGACGACGACTCCGACGATGTTCGACGTCGCGGAGGCGTAGACGTTCGTGCCCGGGAAGTAGAGGCGCAGGTCAGCGGACGCGTCGATGCTGATCTTCGCGGTGAACGTCGAGTTCGGCGTGCAGGACCGGGTGTAGATGTTGGTCCACGTCGACACGCCGACCTTGACCTGGGCGAACACGTCGAGGTCGAGCGTGAGCTGACGCTCGCCCTGAGCACCGAGCTTGCCCTTGATCTGGAGCTGGTTGCCCTTCTTGACCTTGACCTTGGCGCCACCGGCGTCGAGGTCGAGCGTGGTGGGCTTGGCGTGCACAGCGGGAGCGGCCGAGGCGGCGACGGGGGACAGCAGCAGGCCGACGGCCGTGAACCCGGCGAGGAGAGTCTTGACGATCATGGGCACAAGTTCAGGGGTTCCGGGCGTCTTCCGCTTGGGGAGACGCCCGGAACCGCCGCATCGTGTGAACTAGAAGCCCATGGCTTGCGCGCGTCGCTTTACCTCACGCCCACGGTCCCCGCGCAATGCTTCGATCGGAGTGCCAGGGAGGCTCGTGTCCTCCGTGAAGAGCCAGCGCAGAATCTCGTCCGTGGAGAAGTTCTGGTCGCGCAGCACCGTGA
>JAVXWK010000373.1:0-3226 GCA_032230575.1 Pseudonocardiales bacterium
AGCGGCACGACCATCGACAGGAACGCGCCGCTCGCCAGCAGGTCGATGTTCGTGCCGAACTGCCGCAGCTGCCCGCGCAGGGCGACCGTGATCGGCGCCGAGTCCTGGTCGGCGAACACCAGCGCCACCAACAGGTCGTTCCACACCCACAGGAACTGGAAGATCGCCAGCGACGCGAGCGCGGGCTTGGCGACCGGCAGCACGACCCGGCGGAAGATGACCCACTCGGTCGCGCCGTCCATCCGCGCCGCCTCGACGAGATCGCGCGGGATCCCGGTGAAGAAGTTGCGCAGCAGGAAGATCGCGAACGGCAGGCCGAACGCGACGTGGAACGCCACCACGCCCGTGATCGTGCCGAACAGGTCCAGCGCCCCGAACAGCTTCGCCACCGGGATCAGCGCGACCTGCACCGGCATGACCAGCAGGCCCACCACCGCGACGGTCAGCCAGACCCGGCCGCGGAACTCGATCCACGCCAGCCCGTACGCCGCGAGTGCCGCCAGCACCACCACCAGAACCGTCGACGGCACGGCGATGTAGACGGTGTTGAGGAACGACTGCAGGATCGTCGTGTTGCCCATGAGGTCGACGTAGTTGTCCAGCGTCAGCTCGGCGGGCTTGGTGAACACGGTCCACCAGCCGGACTCGCTGTTCGCCCGCTCGCTGCGCAGCGACGCGACGAACAGGCCGAACACCGGCATCAGCCAGAACACCGCGATCAACGCGAGCACGACCTGCACCGCGCCGTTGCCCAGCCCGGACACCGCACGCGACAGCACGCCCCGTCGTGGCGCACCGGAGACGCTCAGCTCGACGACGCGAGGGGTGTTCTCCACCAACGTGATCACGTCTGCTCCCGTCGGAATCGGCGGATGTTGAACAGCATCGCGGGCGCCACCAGCAGGAACAGCACCACGGCCAGCGCGCTGCCGATGCCCTGGTCGCCGCCGGAGCCGAAGGAGACCTGCCACATCTGCAGCGCCAGCACGTTCGCCTCCTCCTGGACCGAGCCGGGTGCGATGACGAACACGAGCTCGAAGATCTTCAACACGTTGATCACCAGCGTCACGAACACGACCAGCAGCACCGGCATCAGCAACGGCACCGTCACCCGCCGGAAGACCTGCCACTCCGTCGCGCCGTCCACCCGTGCGGCTTCCAGTGCGTCGCGCGGGATCGCGGAGAGGCCCGCGGCGATGAACGTGATCGCGAACCCGGTCATGATCCAGATCCAGGACGAGATGATCACCGGGGTGATCAGCGACGGTCCCAGCCAGGTCAGCCCGCGGAACGGCAGCGCGAAGTTGCCGGGAGGCAGGCGAAGCGCGTAGTCGCGGTTGGCGAGGTCCGGGAAGGTGAACATGCCGTTGGAGCCGGTCGTGGTGCGGGCGACGACCTTGCCGTCGGCCACCGCCTCCACGATGACGCCGGGCAGCCCGCGTTCACCCGAGTCGGTCTTCGCCGCGAGGCCGCCCGCCGAGACGTCCAGCCACACCGCGCCGCGCAGCTCTTCCGGGTCCGCCGTGGGCATCGCCGCACCAGCCGCGGTGCCGGGCAAACGCTGTGGTGCGAACCCGACCATCGGCACGGTCACGACATCTCCTGGCCGGAACGACGAGGTGGTCGCGTACCCGTCCGGTGTCGCGGTGATCGGCGCGCCATCGCGTGGCCGTGCGCCGGGGAAGGACGACGGCGAGGCGAACACGTCGTGCACGCCGACCGTGACGGCGTTGACGATTCCCTGGTTCGGATCTTCCTCGTACACCAGCCGGAAGATGATGCCGGAGGCGAACAGCGAGATGGCCATCGGCAGGAAGAGCACCAGCCGGAACGCCGTCGCCCAGCGGATCCGCTCGGTGAGCACCGCCAGGATCAACCCGAGTCCGGTGACCGCGGCCGGTGCCACGACGACCCAGATGACGTTGTTCTTGAACGCGGTCAGCGTCCTCGGGTCGGTGAACAGGTCCACGTAGTTGCCCAGCCCGACGAACTCGTCGCCGGACCGGTCGAAGAAGCTGCGCACCACCGAGTACAGCAACGGGTACACGACGAGAGCACCGAGCACGAGCAGCCCGGGCAGCAGGAACGGGATGGCCTGGGCCGGGGAACGGCCGGGAACCCGGTCCGCTTTCACGGCTGCGGTCATGCGGCGAACGCCTTCGCCGCCTCGGTTTCGAGCCGCTGCATCGTCGCGTCGATGCCGGCCGGGTCGGCCAGGAAGTCCTGCAGCGCCTTCCACTCCCCCGCGCCCTTCGTGCCGCCGAACGCGGCCGGGGCGAGGTCGGACATGTCGAAGCGGACGTTGTCGCCGGCCTGCACGAGCTGCTTCGCGAGCTCACGGGTCACGTCGTCGGGGTAGGTGTCGCCCGGCACGTTCTTGTTGGGAGACAGGAACCCGCCCTGCTCGGCCCAGATCGAGGCGGCGTCCGCGGAAGCCAGGTACTCCATCAGCTTCGTGGTGGCCTCGTCGTCCTTGAACTGCACGGCCATGTCACCACCTGCGACGACGGCCGGTCCGCTGCCCGACACCGAGGGGAACGGGAAGAACCTGGCGTCGGCGCCCACCTTCGCGGAGGTGCTGGCGGCGATGACACCGGAGACGAAGTCGCCCTCGAACACCATCGCGGCCTTCTGCGGGTTGCCGAACACGTTCGTCACGGACTTGGGGAACTCGGTCTGCAGCGCGCCGGCGGACCCGCCCTCGATGACCTGCGGCGAGCCGAAGAGCTGGGCCAGCGTCTGCAGCGCGGTCCGCACGGTCGCGTCGGTCCACGGGATCTCGTGCCTGCTGAGCTTGTCGTAGTTCTGCGGTCCCGCGGTGCGCAGGTAGACGTTCTCGAACCAGTCGGTGAGCGTCCAGCCGTCTGCGCCCGCGACGGAGACCGCAGCCTGCCCGGTGTCCACAATGGCCTTGCCGGTGGTGAGGAGCTCGTCCCACGTCTTCGGCGGCGTGGCGCCGACCGCGGTGAACGCCTTCTCGCTGTACCAGACAGTGGACTTGTTGGCGGCCTTGAAGTACACGCCGTAGAGCTTTCCGTCCACGCTGCCGAGCTGCTTCCAGATCGGCGCGCTGTTGTCCACGACGGCCTTGTCGACCTCGGCGGACAGCGGCTTGAGCGACCCGGCCTTGGCGAGCTGCGTCAGCAGACCCGGCTGGGCCAGCAGCGCCACGCTCGGCGGTGTGCCGCCCTGGAGCCTGGTCTGCAGCAACGTCGGCAGCTCGTCA
>JAVXWK010000395.1:0-2551 GCA_032230575.1 Pseudonocardiales bacterium
CTCGCGCTGCACCGCAACGGTCGTCAGGCCGACGCGTTGCAGGTGTTCGCGGACGTGCGGCGCCGGATGCGCGACGAGCTGGGCCTCGATCCGGGCCGGGAGCTGCGGGCGTTGCACGAGCGCGTGCTCGCGGACGATCCCGGTCTCGCGGCGCCGAAACCGTTGCGGCGCAACGGACTTCCCGGCGACGTCGCGGACTTCACCGGCCGCGGGGCGGAGCTGGATCAGCTGCTGGCGATGGTGCCCGCGCACACCGGCGGCGCGCTGGTGATCTCCGCGATCGACGGCATGGCCGGCATCGGCAAGACCGCGCTGGCCGTCCACCTCGCGCACAGCCTGGCTGACCGGTACCCGGACGCGCAGCTGTTCCTCGACCTGCACGCCCACACCGCCGGACGCGATCCGGTTGAACCCGGTGCCGCGCTGGACACGTTGCTGCGCGGCCTGGGCGTGCCGGGCGCGACCATTCCGGCCGACCTGGACGCGCGCGCCTCGATGTGGCGCACGGAGCTGGCCGGCCGCAGAGCCGTGGTGGTGCTGGACAACGCCCTCAGCGCGGCGCAGGTGCGGCCGCTGCTGCCAGGCACGTCGAACAGCCTGACGCTGGTGACCAGCAGGCGGCGGTTGCTCGACCTCGACGCCGCACGCGTGCTGTCGCTGGACGTCCTGCCCGAGCGCGACGCGGTCGGCCTGGTCGAACAGGTCATCGGCGCTGACCGGGCCGGGGCCGAACCCGAGGCGGTTCGTGAGCTGGTGCGGCTGTGCGGTCACCTGCCGCTGGCCCTGCGGATCGCCGCCGCCCGGCTGCGAACCCGTCCCACGTGGACGGTCGAACGGCTGAACGCGCGGCTGCGGGAAGGGCGCGGGCTGCTCGGCGAGCTCGGCGGCGACCGCGGGGTGGCCGCCGCGTTCACCCAGTCCTACCGCGACCTGTCTCCCGCGCAGCAGCGGATGTTCCGGTGGCTGGGGATCGCACCGGGACCGGACACGAGCGCCCGCGCGGCGGCGTCCCTGTTCGGCACCGACGCCGACACCGCGGGCGACCTGCTGGAGGACCTGGTCGACGCGCACCTGGTCGAGCAGCCGATGCCCGACCGGTATCGCTTCCACGACCTGCTGCGCGTCTACGCCACCGAGCTCACCCTCACCGCCGACGACCCGTCCGAGCGGCACGCGGCCGAGCGCCGGCTGCTCGACCACTACCTGCACAGCGGCTACGCGGCGATGGAGCAGTGCAACCCGACGACCATCCCGATCACGCTCGCCCCGTTGTCCGGCGGCGTCACGCCCGAGAAGTTCGAGAACTACGACGAGGCTCACGCGTGGCTGATCCGCGAGTACCGGGTCCTGCTCGCGGCCGGGCTCCGGGCGGCAGAGGACGGCTTCGACACCCACTGCTGGCAGCTGGCCAGGACCCTCATCTCGCACCAGGACCGCCACGGTCACTGGCAGGACGTGGGGACTCTGAGCCTGGCCGCACTGGATGCCGCGACACGCCTGGGCGACGAGGTGGGGCAGGCGCACTCCCAGCGCGGCTTCGCGGTCGCGTCCGCCAGGTCCGGCCGTTACGACGACGCCCGAGCCCACTTCCAGCAGGCTCTCGACCACTTCCGCGCGCTGGGCCACGAGGCCGAGCAGGCGTGGAGCCACCTCAATCTCTCCTCGATCGCCGGGCGTCAGTCCCGCACTGAGGAGGCGCTGGACCACGCCCGCGAGGCGGTCACCCTCTTCGAAGGGGTGGGGCGTCCGCCCGGCCTGGGCAGCGCGCTGAACGCGGTCGCCTGGTACAGCGTCCAGCTCGGCAGGTTCCGCGAGGCCACCGACAGCGGCCACGAGGCGCTGCGGATCGCGCGGGAGAACAGCGACCGCCGCGCCGAGGCCAGCGTGCTCGACACGATCGCCGGTGCCCATCTGCGGCTCGGCGAGCACGCCGTCGCGGTCGAGCACTACCTGTCCGCCCTCGCGCTGTACCGCGACCTGGGCGAACGCTATTACGAGGCCGACACCCTCATCCACCTCGGCGACGCACAGCACACCGCCGGGGACGTCTCCGCCGCCAGAACCACCTGGCAGAGCGCCCTGGACATCCTCGACGGGCTCGGCTCCAGCGACGCCGACCAGGCGCGCACCCGCCTCGGCCGGCTCTGACGCGCCCTACCTGGGGCTGAGTGCTCCGCGAGCGAACCTGTGGGGCGCCGCGGGACCATGTCGCTTCCGGCTCGATTCAGAGACGTCAACCACCCTCGGTTGCACGTCCGATAGTAGGAAGTCAAACTATTCCTATGGCGACCCCTCTGCACCGACCGGCGAACCCGGTCCGCTTCGTGACGGCGTCCAGCCTGTTCGACGGGCACGACGCGGCGATCAACATCATGCGGCGCATCCTGCAGTCGCAGGGTGCGGAGGTCATCCACCTCGGCCACAACAGGTCGGTGGCGGAGGTCGTGAACGCCGCGATCCAGGAGGACGTCCAGGGCATCGCCATCAGCGCCTACCAGGGCGGGCACGTCGAGTACTTCTCGTACCTGGTCGAGCTGCTGGGCGAGCGCGG
>JAVXWK010000400.1:0-2699 GCA_032230575.1 Pseudonocardiales bacterium
CGCGGCACCGTCGACGGTCAAGCCGATCACGCTGGACACCAAGGTTCTCGGCGCGGAAGACGTCAAGGTCGCCGGGTTCGGCCGCACCGCCACCGAGTGGGTGCCGGACCGTCCGCGGGTCGCCACCTTCCGCCACGCCGGCCAGACGGACACGACGCACACGTTGGAAGGCGACCAGGACACGTGCCTCGGTGACGCGGGCGGTCCCGCGTTCCGCGAGCACTCCGACGGCTACACCGGCCTGGTGGGCATCAGCTCGACCTCGTGGCAGCACGGCTGTCTCGGCGTGACCGAGACCCGGTCCGGCAGCACCGAGATCCGCACGGACGACATCGTCGGCTGGATCCGCCAGCAGTACGCGGGGCAGAAGCTGCAGAACCACAACGGGTTGTGCGTCGACATCGCCAGCAACGCCCCCGGCACCAAGATCGGCATGGCGAGCTGCCAGCCGGGTCGCTGGACGAGTCAGCAGTGGCAGCTGGGCGGTGACGGCACCATCCGGAACTACAACGGCCTCTGCCTGGACATCGCGAGCAACGCTCCCGGTACGCAGATCGGCACCACCGAGTGCAAGCCCGCACCCGGCTGGACCAGCCAGCAGTGGAAGCTGCCCGGTGACGGAACCATCCGCAACCACAACGGGTTGTGCTGGGATCTCGGCAGCAACGCCCCCGGTAGCAAGGTCGTCCTCGCGACCTGCCAGCCCGCGCCCGGCTGGATCAGCCAGCAGTGGTGGACCCTCTGAGATTCAAGCGGTGCAACGAGTTCGAGGTGGTCGCGTTCGCGCGGCCACCTCGAACTCGTTGTACGGCAACAGCTTCAGCCGACTCTGCGGGCCGTCGCGAACCTCGGCCGGCCGGCCAGATCGGTGTGATCCTCGACGGACGTCAGCACCCGCCGCGCCGCGAGCAGCGCCGGCACCGACTCGCCCTGCGTGTCGTCGTGCTCGATGCCGACCGCGCCACCAGGCTTGAGCCACCGCGCGGCGGCGGAAACGACGTGCCGGATCACGTCCAGCCCGTCCGCGCCGGAGAACACCGCGTGGTGCGGATCGTGCACGCCGACCTCGGGCTGGACCTCGGTTCCCTCTGGCACATAAGGAGGGTTGCACACCACGAGATCCACGAGACCGTCCAGATCGGACAGCAGCGAAGGATCCGTGGCATCGCCGTGGTGCAACCGGATCGGTGTGTCCCCGGCGGCAATGCGCGCCTCGGCGTTGCGGCGGGTCCACGCCAGCGCCTGCGAGTCCAGCTCCACCGCGTGCACCACCGCGTCCGGCCGGGCAGCGGCGATCGACAACGCCAACGCTCCCGTGCCCGTGCACAGATCCACGACAACGGGTGAGGAAACGCCGGCGAGAGCCTTCAGGCCCCACTCCATCAGCAGCTCGGTCTCCGGCCGCGGCACGAACACCCCAGGTCCGACCTCGACGGAGATCGATCCCATCGGGGCCCAGCCGAGGATGTGCTGCAACGGAATGCGAGAAGCCCGCACCAGCACCAGCTTGTGCAGCTGGTCGATCACCTGCGGATCGACCAGCGGGATGAGCGGCAGCCGTCCCCGTTCGACCCCGAGCACGTGCGCGGCCAGGTACTCCGCGTCGACGCGGGGGCTGTCCACGCCCGCCTCTTCGAGGATCTTGGCCGCCTCGGAGATCGCGAGGCGGAGCGGCTGCCGGTTCATCATCGAGTGAAAGCTATCTCAGAAGTTGATCATGTGCCCGGCCAGGCCGTGCACCGCTTCCTTGACCGCCTCCGACAGCGTCGGGTGCGCGTGGACGTTGCGCGCGACCTCGTGGACGGTGAGGTCCCACTGCTGCGCCAGGGTGAGCTCTGGCAGCAGCTCGGTCGCCTCGGGGCCGATGATGTGGCCGCCGAGCAGCTCGCCGTGCTTGCCGTCGCTGATCAGCTTCACGAACCCGGCGAAGTCGCCGAGGCCGTGCGCCTTGCCGTTCGCGGTGAACGGGAACTTCGCGACCTGGACGTCGTAGCCCTTCTCGCGGGCCTGCGCCTCGGTGTAGCCGAACGACGCGATCTGCGGCTGGCAGAACGTCGCCCGCGGGATCATCACGTAGTCGAGCTCCATCGTCTCGGCACCCGCGATGGTCTCGGACGCGATGACGCCCATCGACTCGGCGGTGTGGGCGAGCATCAGCTTCGCGGTGACGTCACCGATGGCGAAGATGTGCGGCACGGACGTGCGGCCGCGGCCGTCGATGTCGATCGCGCCGCGCTCGGTCAGCTTCACGCCGGTGTTCTCGAGGCCGTAGCCCTCGACACGCGGCACGAAACCGATGGCCTGCATGACCTTGTCGGCCTCGAGCACCTCGGTCGCGCCGTTCTTCGACACCGTGACGCGGACCTTCTGGCCCGACTCGTCGATCGACTCGACGCGGGTGCCGACGCGCACGTCGACGCCCAGCTTCTTGTAGCGCTTGAACAGCTCGGCGGACACCTCTTCGTCCTCGAGCGGCACCATCCGGTCGAGGAACTCGACGATGGTGACCTTCACGCCGTAGTTGTGCATGACGTACGCGAACTCGACGCCGATCGCGCCCGCACCGGCGATGATGATCGACTCGGGCAGCTGCTCGGTCATGATCTGCTCTTCGTAGGTCACGACGCGGTCCGACACCTGCGTGTTCGGCAGCAGGCGGGTCGTGGCGCCCACGGCGATGATCGCGTGGCCGAAGGTGA
>JAVXWK010000445.1:0-2819 GCA_032230575.1 Pseudonocardiales bacterium
AACGAGCGGTGGCCAGAGAGGGCGGCCGACCCGCCGGGAACGTCACCTCTTCCGGCATCCCGTACCTGGCTCCCGAGATCCAACACTTCTACAGGTCGAAATCACCACGGCCAAAGGACCAGATCGACTTCGACCCGGCGTTATCGCTGCTCAGCGCGGCACAACGGCAGTCGCTGACCGACGCGATCGCTATTGTTGAAGGATAGGCTCGCCTAATTCCCGCTCGAATTGCGGCCCTTCTGCCGTGGTGGCATCGTCCGATTCACCGAACCTTTCCCACCACGGCAGGAGCGGACATGACCACCCTCGAGAACCCGGCGATGCCCTCCGTCCACGATTGCACCGTGAGCGACTGCTCGTACAACCACGACGGCTGCCACGCGTTCGCGATCACCGTGCGGGGTGACAACGGCGCGGCCGACTGCGGCACGTTCATCCCGCTGGGTACCAAGGGCGGTCTGGACAAGGTCGTCGCGCAGGTGGGCGCCTGTTCGCGCACGGACTGCACGCACAACTCGTCGCTGGAGTGCACGGCGCCGAGCGTGCGCATCGGCGAGGGCCAGGGCGATCACCACGCGAACTGCCTGACCTACCAGCCGCGTTAGTCCTCCTTGCGGTCCACGGCACGGCCGAGTTCGCGCAGGACCACGTTGACCGCGATGATCGCCACCGTGCCCGCGGCCGCCACGACGTGCAGCCCGGCACCTGCCAGCGACCCCACCGCGGCCGCGCACCACAGCGTGGCCGCGGTGTTGAGTCCGCGCACGGACAGCCCGTCGCGCAGGATCACGCCCGCGCCCAGGAAACCGATGCCGGACACCACCTGAGCGGCGACGCGCGTGGGGTCGCCCTGGCCGTCGAAGCCCTGCGCGGACAGCAGTACGAACAGCGCCGCCCCCACCGCCACGAGGGCGTTGGTGCGCAGGCCCGCCATGCGCGAGCGGTACTGACGCTCGAAACCGATCAGCGCGCCGAGGCCCATGCTCTCGGCGATGCGCAGCGTCATGTCGAAGAAGTGCATCGTGTGACTCCCCTTGTGTGCAGGGGTGTGCGTCACACGCCAGAAACTGGAGCGTGCGAGGTGAAAGACCCGCGCGGGCTACTGTCGCCTGGCATGTGTCGCTCACCTCGCTTCCTGTCGTCTGGTTGGCAAGACCGGTTCACGCTACTGAACCGGACGTGATCCCGGCGTGAGAGTGGGACGGACGTCTCACACCCAGAAGAAGTCGTTGTGCTCGAACACCAACCGGTGCTGGTCGTGATCGCCGCTCAACGCCCGCACCGTCTCGTCGAGCATCGCGCTCACGCTGGGCCACAAGGGTTCGCGGTCCGCGCCGCTGTACTTGTCCCACTCCATCACGCACCCGTGCCGCGTACCGCCGCGCAGGTCCACGAACAGCTCGTACCCGGCGCCATCACCCGCCACCGGCAGCCACGCGGGCAGCCACAGCTCCACGCACGGCGTCCCGGCGGGCTCCCGCAAGGCCGCCACCTCGAAGTCCTTCTCCTCGCCGCGCGTGGCGAACTGGATGCCGCTGATCGCCTGGATCATCAGCTTCCGCTGCCGCAGCGCGTCGTCCAGCCCGTGCGGCTGCCAGTGCGGCGGAATGAGTGGCCAATGCGTGTACGTCTGCGCGATGCCGCCGAACTGCTGCCACCACGCGACGAGCTCGGCCGGCAGCAACAGCCCGAGCGTCTCCTCCGCGGCGGCGATGTCCGCGTCCGTGGCGGGCGGCCGGAGCGCGGCGTGCAGCGTCGGTGACGTCGCGCGCACCCAGCTCTCGATCCCAGTCCAGCTCATGCCACGGAACTAAAGCATCTCGAGCGGCTGGGGACCCTCGGGGGGAGGGAAGGCGCGGTCCAGGTCCGCCAAGTCCTCTGCGGACAGTCGCAGCTCCGGCGCCCGAGCGTTCTCCCGCACGTGCTCCACGGTGCCCGCCTTCGGGATCGCGATGACGTGAGGGAGCCGCAGCACCCACGCCAGCGCCACCTGGGCGGGCGTGGCGTTGTGCCGGGCGGCGACCGAGGCCAGCACCGGCGAGCCCAGCAACCGGCCCTGCTCGACGGGGGAGTAGGCCATGACCGGCATGCCGGCCGACGCGTGCCACGGCAGCAGATCGTGCTCCGGGCCGCGCCGCGACAGGTTGTAGAGGATCTGGTTCGTCTGGCAGAAGCCGGGCAACTCCACCAGTTCGCTCATGTCGGCCAGGTCGAAGTTGCTGACGCCCCAGTGCCGGATCTTGCCGGCCGACACCAGCCCCGCGAACGCCTCGACCGTCTGCGACAGCGGCACACCGCCGCGCCAGTGCAGCAGGTAGAGGTCCAGGCGGTCCGTGCCGAGGCGGCGGAGGCTGGCCTCGCACGCGCGCACTGTGCCGGCGACGGACGCGTTGGAGGGCAACACCTTCGACACCAGGAACACCTCGTCACGGCGCCCGAGAACGGCTTCGCCGACGAGTGACTCCGAGGCGCCCGAGCCGTACATCTCGGCGGTGTCGATCAACGTGAGGCCGAGGTCGAGGCCCTCCCGCAGCGCCGCGATCTCGGCGGCGCGCGAAGAAGGAGCCTCGGCCATCATCCACGTGCCCATGCCGAGCGCGGGAACGGTTTCTCCTGACGGCAGCGTCACGGTCATGCCGCCCAGCATGCCTCAGCGGCGGTGGAGTTCCTTGACTACGCTGCACCGCTCTCGGGCCTGACCGACCGGCGCGCACACCTGCGCCGTGACGCGGTCGACGACGACGCCGGGCTCACCGAGTTCTGCCGAGAAACCCTTGGCCTCGCGAAGCACTCCTTGCGTCCAGGCACCGACCTGCTCG
>JAVXWK010000467.1:0-2942 GCA_032230575.1 Pseudonocardiales bacterium
GCGAGCTCATGCTCGCGCGGCCACCAGCCGCGGCAGGTCACGGGTCACCTCGACGAGGAACCACGTGGGCAGCACCGCGTTGCCGTCGTCGTCGGCCGCGATCACCATCTGCGCGATCTCCAGCGACAGCTCGGCGAGCTCCAGCAGCAGCGCCTTGCCGCGGTGCGCGAGCTGCTTGCCCGCCGCGGACGCGTGCGCCTTGTCGTGCGGCAGCTCCTTCACCAGCCGGGCGCGGAACGCCTCGGCCAGGAAGTAGAGCAGGTCGCGGTCCCCAGGCGCGGACGGCCAGCGGACGTCCCCGCGCAGCACGGCCTCCAGCCCGTACGCGTGCTTCACGGTCTTCACGAACGCCTTGAACATCGACGCGTGGTTCGCGGCGACCGTGCCGAACGCCAGCACACCGAGAATCTCGTCGGAGATGTCGTCGCCGAACGAGTGCAGCGCGTCCGAGAGCATGTGCCAGCCACGCGGCGTGGAGAACGTCTCCTCGACCTTCGGCGCCGCGCTCCACAGGTGGTCCGGCCGCTGGGTGAGGTACTCCAGCACCCACGGGTGGACGTCGGTCTCACGTGCCCACGCCAGCCAATCACGAGCCGACGCGCTGAGGTGCACGTGGACCATGCGGTTCACGAGTGCGGACGCCATGGGCCGCGCCAGGGCGTTGTCGACCGCCCGGTTGCCCGCGCCGATCACGATCGAGCCCTTCGGCAGCTCGTAGGAGCCGATGCGCCGGTCGAGGATCAGCGAGTAGAACGCCTTCTGCACCTCGGGGCTGCTGGCGTTGAGCTCGTCGAGGAAGAGGCAGTACGGGTCGTGGCGGGCGATGGACTCGGGCGGGGCGAACCGGGATCGGCCACCGACCAGTTCCGGAACTCCGATGAGGTCCTCCGGCGCGAGCTGGGTGCCCAGCAGCGTCACGCACTCCAGGCCCAGCTCGGCGGCGAACTTGCGGACGAGCGAGGACTTGCCGATCCCCGGTGCTCCCCAGAGGAAGACCGGCCGGACGACGGCGACGTGCAGCAGCACCTCCGGGAGCTGTGCTGGTGTCACGGTGACTGTGGATCGCATCAGGCGTGCAGGATGCCGCACCCGACTTGTTCCGGTCGCCCGAATTTATTGACAGGGGCAGTGGTCTAGTGCTGTGATTCAACGCACATCAGATAGGAAACCTTCCTAACTAAATCGCCGCCGCACCCTGCTGTTCCTCTTACACAGGAGGCACCCTGTGGCCAGATCCCTGTTATTGGTACTTCCAGCAGCGTTAGTGCTCGCAATCCCGGCCGTCGCGGTCGCCGCCCCCACGCAGTACCAGGCGGAGAGCGGGACGATCGCGAACGGAGTCGTGGAGTCCAACCACGCCGGCTTCACCGGTTCGGGCTTCGTCAACTACGACAACGAGGTCGGCAGCTCCGTCGAGTTCACCGTGACCTCGCCGAGCGCGGGGCAGGCGACGCTCACGTTCCGGTTCGCCAACGGCACCACGGCGAACCGCCCGATGGACGTCTCGGTGAACGGCTCGCTGGCGGCGGACGAGCTCTCGTTCCCCGGCACGGGCGCGTGGACCACGTGGCAGACCCGCACCACGACCGTTTCCCTGAACGCGGGCTCCAACGTCATCAAGACGGTCGCGACGACGGCGAACGGCGGCCCGAACCTCGACCGCCTCGACGTCGAACCGCCGTCGGGCCCGCCGGACACGGTCGCTCCGACCGTGCCGGGCAACCTCCGCTCGACGGGTAGCACCGCTTCGTCGGTGTCCTTGGCGTGGGACGCGTCCACGGACAACGTGCTCGTGACCGGGTACGTGCTGTCCAACGGGCAGACCGCGACCGGCACCACCCACACGGTGACCGGCCTGACGCCGGACACGTCGTACACCTTCACCGTGCAGGCTCGTGACGCGGCCGGGAACCTCTCCGGCGCGTCGAACTCGGTGACCGTGAAGACGACGCCGGGCACGCCCGGCGGCACCAGGCCGCACGACATCAACGGCCTGCTGCGCGTGTGTGGCGTGCAGCTGTGCAACCAGTACAACAAGCCCATCCAGTTGCGCGGCATGAGCACGCACGGCCTGCAGTGGTACGCCCAGTGCATCAAGCCCGCGTCGTGGGACGCGCTGGTGGACGACTGGGGCGGCGACTTCATCCGCACCGCGATGTACATCCAGGAAGGCGGGTACGAGACCAACCCGCGCAAGTTCACCGACCTGGTGCACAGCTACATCGAGGAAGCGACCCGGCGCGGCATCTACGTCCTGGTCGACTGGCACCAGCTCTCGCCGGGCGACCCGAACTACAACCTGTCGCGCGCCAAGACGTTCTTCACCGAGATCGCGACGCGGCACAAGGACAAGACCAACATCATCTACGACATCGCGAACGAGCCGAACGAGGTCTCGTGGTCGAAGGTCAAGTCCTACGCCGAGCAGATGATCCCGGTGATCCGCAACATCGACCCGGACAGCCTGATCGTCTCGGGCACGCACGGCTGGTCGACCTTCGGCTACTCCGACGGCGAGGACGCCTCGGTCGTGCTGAACAACAAGGTCAACGCGACCAACTTCATGTACTCGTTCCACTTCTACGCGAACTCGCACAAGCAGGACTACATCAACGTGCTCGATCGCGTGTCTTCGGCGGTTCCGGTGTTCGTGACCGAGTTCGGCACGCAGACCGCGTCCGGTGACGGCGCGAACGACTTCACGACGTCGCAGAAGTACATCGACCTGATGGCCCGCAAGAAGATCTCCTGGGCCAACTGGAACTTCTCCGACGACAACAGGTCGGGCGCGGTGTTCAAGACCGGCACGTGTTCCGGCAACAACTTCAGCGGCACCGGTGTGCTGAAGCCCGCGGGTGTCTGGGTGCGCGAACGCATGCGCACGCCGGACGACTTCCCTGTGTCATGAACGAGTGACCAGTACCTGGCCGGTGAACCCCCGA
>JAVXWK010000507.1:0-3096 GCA_032230575.1 Pseudonocardiales bacterium
GCTCCGCCCACGCCGAAACTGACCTGGTCACCGTTCGCCACGAGCGTTCGGATGACGATGCTGAAGTCGGCGGCGCCGTTGAGCGAGAAGTAACCGAGGGCCCCCGAGTACACCCCGCGTGGACCGGCTTCCAAGCCATCAAGGATCTGCATGGTCCGGATCTTCGGGGCACCGGTCATCGAACCACCGGGAAACGCGGCTCGAACACATCGGACAGCAGAACTGTCCGGTCGAAGTCTCGCCCGCACGGTGCTCACCAATTGGTGTACGGTCGCGTAGCTCTCGACGTCGAACAACCGCGTCACCTCGACCGAACCCACTTCCGCGCACGTGCCGAGATCGTTGCGGACGAGGTCCACGATCATCAGGTTCTCCGCACGGTCCTTGACCGAACGGGCCAACGTTGTGCGCAACATCTCGTCGTCCGCCGCATCAACACCTCGCGGCCGCGTGCCCTTGATCGGCGAGGACTCGACGACGCCATGCCGGTCGACCTTGATAAATCGTTCGGGTGACGTGCTGAGCACGGACAGTTCACCGAAACGCAGCAACGCACCGAACGGAACGGGATTAGCGGCGCGAAGCAGCCGATAAGTGTCCCAAGTGTCCAGCGACGCCCGCCACGACATCATGTTCGTCAGGCACGCCTCGTACGTCTCCCCCGCCGTGATCGCTTCCTGGCACGCGCTGATCAGCTTCAGGTAGTGCGCGCGCGGATGGCGCAACGTCACCGCGGACACGACTGGCCGTGAAGGCTCCTCCAACGGCCGCAGATCAGTCAGAACGGCCGAAACGTCGCCGAACCAGGTGTCATCAGTCAGCGACATCAAATAGACGCACTCATCAACGTGATCGATGACCACCGCACGGTCCGCGAACACGAACGACGCGTCAGGCTGTTCCGCGCGGTGGGCGTAGTCGCCGCCGCACTCCGCCTTCAGCTCGTAGCCGAGGTATCCGACCCACCCGAGTGCGAAGTCGAACGGCACATCAGGCTGATCAACCGTCCACGCCGCGATGTCGTCGTCCATCCACGAGAAGAAGGACGGACACGGCACATGGGCGCCGTCGAGAGTGAGCACCTGGTCCGGCACGGAGTAATGCGCAACGCGTGCGAGCGGCCCCGATGCGTCCCCCATGAACGAGAACCGCCCGCCGGACCCGCTGTCCAGCCAGAACGACGTCCCAGAAGCCTTGTAGAGCGCCGCGAACGCCTTCTCGGCATCGACGGCCAAGTCGAGCCGCCGGACGTGCACAGGACGCCTCTGAGGCCTTGGACGAACCTGCACGGGTTCCGGTACGGCCGCGGTTCGCGTGGGCGTCAGCTCGGCGAAGTTCGCGAGCATCTCACGCCCGAAGTCGCTGCAGATCGACTCCGGGTGGAACTGCACTCCCCACGCCGGCCTGTCGAGAGCGCGCACACCCATCAGCACAGAGTCGTCGCTCCACGCGATGGCCTCCAACGAGGAAGGCAGCTCCGTGACCGCCAACGAGTGGTAGCGCACGACGTCCAACGGCGACGGCAGCCCGGCGAACACGTCGACGCCCGTGTGTGTGACCGGCGAGACGATCCCGTGGCGCGGCACGGGCGCAGGGCCAACCACGGCGCCGTAGGACAGGCACAGGCCCTGATGCCCCAAACACACGCCCAGCAACGGAATCTCGGCGTGGTCGATCACCGCGCGGCAGATGCCGAAGTCGGCGGGATTGCCGGGCCGGCCGGGTCCTGGCGAGATCACCACGTTGTCGAACGACCGCAGTGAGGCAAGCCGAAAGCGCGGGTCGTCGTTGTGGACGACCACGGGCTCGACTCCGTTCACCTCAGCGAGGTGCTGAAAGAGGTTGAACGTGAACGAGTCGTAGTTGTCGATGAGGAGGGTGCGCATTGCAGGACGGCACTCTACCTGCCAAAACACCCGAAAAGAGCAACGAGAGAGGGCGGCCACAAACGTGACCGCCCTCCGCACAAACTGCTGACTCAGCTCCCGAGGAGGAACTTCGGATCCATCACGAGCGCCGCCAGCTGGGGCGCCAGGAACGGCTGGCCGTCCAGCGCCGGATAACCGCCGTAGGGGTACTCCCCCTCCTGCATGATCGTGACCGTCCAGCCGTTCGCCGCCCGGTAGGTCGCCCAGGTGGCGGTGCCCTGATCGAGGCTCGCGGGAGAGGCGACCCCGATCTGCTTTCCGCCGACCTCGTAGATCTTGCAGCCGGCGTCGTCGCGGCCCTGGAACCTCTTGGACAGCTCGCACGGTTCAGTCGGATCCTGCGGGTTCGGCATCGACACCTGTGCCGTCAGCCTGCCGACCTTGTCGCCCTTGCGCACCGGCACGTACGCCGTGTACTGCCAGATCTCGGGCGTCTCACCCTTGTTCGTGGAGATCTGCGCCTGGGCGCGGAGCATGCCGCCGTACATGCTCGGGTCCTTGTACTTCAGATCGGGCGTGTCGTACCCGGCCGGTGCGGATGCCATGAGCAGGTTCAGCAGCTGCGTGCCGCGATCGGCCTGCGGTCCGTTGGTGGCCGTGCGGTCGGACTGCCCCACCGGCCACGTCTCACCCCACTGCGTGTCCGGCATGCCCGTGCTGGAGCTGCTGCTACTGCTGCTGCTCGCGCCGACACCCGTCATGTACTCGGTGGTGCCTTTTGGGTTCAGCGCGAACGCCGTCCCGAGACCGACGCCGACCACCAGCACCGCCACGACAGCGCCCACCAGCGACGACCTCCGGCGCGACTGGGCCTTCCGCGCGTGGTCGAGCGCCCGGCCGGGATCCATCGACGGCGGCGGGCTGCTCGCCACCACCACATCCTCGAAAGCCCTTTTGAGGTCCTGTTCGTTCATCGAACCCTCTCCTGCTCTGAGAGCAGGCCGCGCAGCGTCTGCAGCCCCCGCGCGGCCTGACTCTTGACCGTTCCTTCCGAACATTTGAGGACGACTGCCGTCTGTTCGATCGACATGTCCTCCCAGTACCGCAGGACGAGGCACGCACGTTGCTTCGGAGGCACCTTCGCCAGCGCCTCCAGCAACACCATCCGTTCCTCGGGGTAGTTCCCCGGTGGAGCGGCCGAGTCGGTGAGCTCGTCGCTCGTCGACTC
>JAVXWK010000516.1:0-4155 GCA_032230575.1 Pseudonocardiales bacterium
CGCTCTGGGTCGTGTTCATGATCGGCGAACTGCTGGTGCCGGTCTGGGCGGAGCGTGCCGAGCCGACGACCTGGCACCCGCATCACATCGCGGAACGGCACGGTCTCTTCACGCTGATCGTGCTCGGCGAGTCGATCCTGTCGACCACGATGGCGTTCCAGAAGGGCTTCGACAGCGGGGTCAACCTGATCTCGCTCGCGGTGGCCAGCCTGGTCATCGTGTTCTCGGTGTGGTGGATCTACTTCGAGGCGCCGACCCACCTGCACAACATGAAGAAGGCGTTCCTCTGGGGTTACGCGCACCTCTTCATCCTCGGCTCGATCGCGGCGCTCGGTGCCGGGCTGGCGGCGTCCGTCGACTACGACCTGCACATCGCGCACGCGCCGGGGATCGCCATCGCGCCGTTCACGACGGTGCCGCTCGCGATCTTCTTCCTGTGCGTCTGGTACGTGCAGGACTGCCCCGGTCAGGCAGGGCCGCGCAAGTACCTGCTGCCGCTCGGGGCTGTCGCGGTGGTCGCCGCGACCTTCGGGCCGGCGCCGATCCACGTGACCGCGGGGATCACCCTGGTTGTCGTGGTCCTCACACGGCTGGTGCGATGATCAGCGCATGACCGGTGTTCGTGAACTCCGCCTAGTCGTCACCGCGGCCGACTACGACGAAGCCCTGCGCTTCTACCGAGATGTGCTCGGCTTGGAGCAACGGGCGGCGTTCGCGTCCGACGGCGGGCGGGTCACGATCCTGGAGGCCGGGAGGGCCACGCTGGAGATCACCGACCCGCCGCACGCCGAGTTCATCGACCAGGTCGAGGTGGGTTCGCGGGTCGCCGGGCACATCCGGGTGGCGTTCGAGGTCGACGACTCGGAGGCGGTGACGCGCTCGTTGGAAGCCGCCGGTGCCGAGGTGATCGCGGAACCCACGCGCACACCGTGGAACTCGCTGAACGCGCGCTTGAAGGCACCTGCCGGGCTGCAGCTGACGTTGTTCCAGGAGTTGGGCGAGTGACGATCTCCGCTGCCGGCTATCGCGATCTCGCGAACCGGGACGTGCTCGCGTGTGCCGTGGTCACGGTCGCCGCGAAGCTGCCGATGTCGATGACGCCGCTGATGATGGTGTTCCTGACCAAGGACCTGCCCGGCGGCTTCGTGCTCGCGGCGTCGTTGACCGCGGTGTACGTGCTGGGGGAGCTCCTCGGCGCGGCGTTGCTCGGGCTGCTGCTCGACCCGTCCCGGATGCGCGGCCAGCTGTCCGCGGGGCTTCTGGTCGGGGCGGCCGCTTTCACGACGCTGGCGTTGACGACCAACGTGACGGTGCTGGTCATCGCCGCGCTGGTCGCGGGTGCCGGGCCGTCGACCACACCGGGCGGGCTGCGCGCGATGCTGCTCGGGCTGGTGCCGGACGCGTTGGTGCCCAAGGCGATGGGCTTCGACGCCATGATCACGCAGGTGGTGTGGGCGGTGGCGCCCGCGCTGGTCACCGTGCTGGCGTTGAGCGTCGACCGGCGTGCGCCTGTCGTGGTGTCGGTCAGCTTGATCGTCGTCGCGGCGTGGCTGGTGTTCATCCTGCCGCGCGGGCACGTGACTTCCCGTTCCGGCAGGGCGAAACCCCATGTCGTCGCGTCGGCGTGGCCGATCTACCTGGTGAGCGCGGCGGCGTTGGCGCAGCTGGCGGTCGCGGAGCTGGTGCTGCCGGCGTTGCTGGAGCAGCGGGGGATCGGTATCGGCTGGATCGGCCCGTTGCTGACCGGCTTCGCGGCGTGCAGTGCGCTGGGAGCGGTGCTGTACGGGCTGCGGCCGTGGCCGGGATCGTTGCGCACACAGGGACTCGTGCTGCTGGTGATCACCGCGACGTGTGTTGGTGCGGTGGCGTTGTTCCCGAACCTGCCGGGCATCGCGGGTGCGTTGCTGGCAGCTGGGTTGTTCCAGTCCGGTGTGCTGGTGACGCGGAGTCTCGTGCTTCGCGAACGGCTTCCCGTTGGTGCGCACGCGGCCGGGTTCTCGATGATGTACGCGGTGACCGGTGCGGGATATGGCCTCACCGCTGTCGTCGCCGCGTGGGCGTTGGACGTCGGCTCGCCGACCTGGGCGGTTTTCGGTGGTGTCGCGGTGACTCTGGTCCTGACAGCGATCAGCGCGGCTGCCGAGAAACGACAGCCGCGCTGATTCAGACAGCTGCTACCCGCGGTAGAAGTTGCCCTGGGTCTGCACGTTCAGCTCGTCCGTGCGGAAGAACTTCGCGACGAACGTGCGCGGGTCGCGCATGTCGATCACGTCGAAGCCGCGGCCCATCTCCGAGGAGTAGATGTAGCCGTTGTACCAGTAGGTCGACCACGTGCCGCCGGATCCCTTGTTCGGCATCGGGCCGCGCTCGAAGAAGCCGATCTCACGCGGCTTGCTCGAGTTCGTGAAGTCCCACACCGAGACGCCGCCCTGGTACCAGGACTGCACCATGATGTCCTTGCCGGGCACGGGGATCAGCGAGCCGTTGTGGGCGACGCAGTTCTCCGAGTCGGCCTGCATGCGTGGGATCTTGTAGTAGGACTTGAACACCAGCTTGCGGTTCTTGCCCTTGCCGACGATGTCGTAGATGCCGTTGGCACCACGCGTCTGGCCGATCTTCTCGTTGCAGGTCGCCGCGCCACCGCCACCGAGCTCGTCGGTGAAGACGACCTTGGTGCCGTTGTTGTTGAAGGTCGCCGAGTGCCAGAACGCGAAGTGCTTGTCGTCCTGGACCCGGTTGATCTCGACCAGGTTCTCCCGGTCGGAGATGTCCCACAGCACGCCGTCACCCATGCACGCGCCCGCCGCGAGGTCGAGCTGCGGGTAGACGGTGATGTCGTGGCAGCCGGTCGTGGCCGAGGTGTAGCCGTGCTCGATGTCGCCGGGGACACCGGGGTTGGCGCCGTCCGGGAAGAGCACCGGCGCCTTGAGCAGCGAGGCCGCCGCCGGGTTCTTCACCGGAACCTTGACGATCGAGATCTTGTCGTGCGGCGGCTGGCAGTCCGGGAACGTGGCGTTGGGCGAGTAGGAGGAGACGTAGAGGTACACGTCCTTCTTGTTCTTGCCCGGCACCAGCGTGTGAGTGTGCGAACCGCAGTCGGTCTCGACGGCGGCGACGTACTTCGGTGCTGCCTTGTCGCTGATGTCGAAGACCTTGATGCCCTCCCACGACGACTTCTCGGTCGCCGGCTGGGGAGTGCTGTTGCAGGAGTTGTCGTTGCGCGACGAGTCGGTCGACAGGAACAGCAGGTTCCCGTACACCGAGACGTCGTTCTGCGAGCCGGGGCAGAGCACCGAGCTCTTGATCTTCGGCGCCCGCGGGTTGCGGATGTCGTAGATCGTGAAGCCGTTGTAGTTGCCGACGAACGCGTAGTTGTCATGGAACGCGATGTCGGTCTGCGTCTGATCGAGCGGAGCCACCTTGTCCAGGTGTGACACCAGGACCATGTTTCGGCTTCGGCTGATCTCGTTCTCACCCGGGATGCCGTTGACCGCTTCGGCCTGGGACTCGAGCTGGGCCTCGCTCAGTCCCGCGCCGTCGGACGGCAGGTCGGGTTCGGCGGACGCGGTCGCTGTCAACGTTGACAGCGTCAGCGCGAGCGCCCCCAGAATCGCGAAAGGCGTTCTGCGCCGCCGGGCCGTTTCGCGTGAAGTCACTGCTCATACCCCCTCAGAACGGGTTGATGAGGGGGAGTATGACCCGTTCGCCTTGCTAAGGGCCAGCGTCTTTCGGAGGGTATTCTGCCCATCATGCGTTCTGGGGTGTTGGGGCTTGTAGTCGTGTTCGCGCTGATCACGGGCTGTACATCGGAGCCTGATGCAGCACCGGTCATCGCGCCGGACACGCCTGGGGGCTCGGCGCCGACGTTGGCACCATCGGACGCGTCCCGCGCGATTCCGCCACCGCCGAACGACGCCGACAAGCTCTACGTGTCGATGATGATCGTCCATCACGAGCAGGCGCTGGCGATGACGCGGTTCGCGCCGGAGCGTGCCGCGAACGAGACGGTGAAAGGCCTGGCGGACCGCATCCGGTTCAGCCAGGAGCCCGAGATCGGTGCCATGAAGCAGTGGCAGCGCACGTTCAACGCGGTGGGCGGGCACGAGGACCACGGTTCGATGCCCGGCATGGCCACGCAGGACCAGCTGAACGCTC